>JAYUXG010000027.1:0-12732 GCA_043753125.1 Saprospirales bacterium
AATATTGGTGCGATTTGAACACCTCAAATTCTCCTTTCGTTAATGGCATGAGAAAATGGTTATCGCAAATATACATCATAACTTAGTCGCGCAGTACCGAATCTTGAAAAGTGAATTATAAATTAGTCATGTTAAGTAACGGGGAAGATAACAGGGTTTAAAAGGTTTGTTCGACATCCGCCAGGCGCAGGTTTTCGACTTTAGGCAGAGTAGATAGCGGGCAGCCGGGACGAAGCCAGTAATTGGCTCCTCAGGAAGCAAAATTAAAAAACTACCGGCATCTACCGCGCCGCTTTCAACCCATACATCACCCCTGACTTAATGCGCACCTCTCCATTCGCCGCGACCAGTTTGATCTTGGTAAAATCCTCGGTGGGGAAAAACACCTCGGTCATGACGGTTTCGCCATCGTCGGTAAAAAGTTCGCAGGAGGCTACATCGAAAAACAGGTGGAGGCGCAGCACTTGGTCTATTTTGGAGCGCGGTGCAAAGTGGCGTTTGGCGGCAAATTTGTCGGAAAACGCTCCTTTGCCCGCTTTAGTGCGGTCACTGTAAATCTCGTTTTTGGCGGCATCGAAGCCCACTCGGTATTCCTCCCCCTTCGGGTTGGACAGTACGATGGCGAAGTCGGCGGTGGCTTTTTCTGACCATTCCAAATCCAACAGCAGTTCCAGACCAGCCGGGGAAGCACCAACTGGGACCGTCCAGTCCAGTGTTCCTTTAACTAATTGATTGCCAATTGTTTGCTTAGCCTTACGCAAATTTTCCATCTCTTTGACGGGTCGGGACGAAAGGCGCAGGCCCCGATTAGTGTTTCCCAAAACCAACTCCCTCGGCAGGGTCATCGCGCTGCGCCACGAGCCGGTCGGCACCACCGTCGCGTAGTCCCAGTTGGACATCCAGCCCAAGAAGATGCGCCGCCCATCCTTTTGTGGCACATCCGACCAGGTCACGCCCGCGTAGTTGTCGCGGCCCCAATCAAGCCAGACCGCTTTTTCGTTTTGCACCGCCTTGACAAAATCCGGGTCGAGTACGAAATTTTTCCCGTCAAAATCCCCAACAAAGTACTGCGTACCGGAGCCACCATTGGGCGAACCAGGGTTGATACTTAATAACAACACCCACTTTTTTTGCGTACTTCCTGCTACGGTGATTGGAAACAAGTCCGGACACTCCCACACGCCGCCGTGGCTGCCCGAAGTGGCTCCGAAATCGCTTAAATGTTTCCATTTTTTCAGGTCCGGCGAGGCCCAAAACTTGACGTGGTTTTGCGCCGCGAGGACCATGATCCATTGTTTGGAAGTATAATCCCAGCTTACTTTAGGGTCACGGAAGTCCTTGATCTTCTGCGTGTTGGGAATGACCGGATTTCCTGCGTACTTGGTCCAAGTGTGCCCCCGATCATTGCTGTACGCAATACTTTGGTACTGGTAGTCGCTGCGTCCCGCTTGTTCGCCCGCCATGAGGTGGTGGGTGAAAATGGCGACCAGCGGTGGCTTCCCGTCCTGTCCAAAACCACTGGTATTGTTCCAGTCCACGACCGCGCTACCCGAAAAAATCAGGCCCAGCGAATCGGGGTACAGTGCGATGGGCAGGTGTTCCCAATGCACCAAGTCTTTGCTCACCGCATGGCCCCAGTGCATCGGTCCCCAAACCGTCTTTTCCGGGTAGTGCTGGTAAAAAAGGTGGTACTCGCCCTCGAAAAACACCATGCCGTTGGGGTCATTCATCCACATCTTCGGCGGCGTGAAATGGAAGTTCGGACGGTGTGGCTCCGAGGGTGCCAGGGGGGATGTGCGGGTGCTTTTACAGGCCAATAGAGCGAGAAAAAAGCAGAAAAAACTCAGTTGCTTGATCATAGGTTGGTGCCTTGAATACTGGACATTATCAATAGCGATCACTTTACCAATCGTTTTTCCAAATCTTCCAGCGACACGCCTTTTGTTTCGGGCATCATTTTCCAGACAAACAGTAGTTGAAAGACCATCATTACGGCAAAAAAAGCGAAGATGCCGCCGCCGCCAAACCGGCTGTTGAGGTAGGGAAACAGTCCCGCGATGAGCGCGGCAAAGACCCAGTGGGTGCTGCTGCCCAGCGAATTGCCCCAGGAGCGCACGTGATTGGGGAAGATCTCAGAGATGAACACCCAAATGACCGCGCCCTGCCCGATGGCGTGCGACGCGATGAACACAAAGAGTAAAATGGGTACGAACGTGCCGGATAGGCCGTTGAGGAACACATAGGCCACGCTGGCCAGCGACACGATATAGCCGATGCTGCCGATGTACATCAAAAACCGGCGACCAAAACGGTCAATCATGGCCAAACCAAGCATAGTGAACAGCAGGTTGACCACGCCGATACCGACTGTGGAGAGCAATGCTGCTCCTTCGCCCAGTCCGGTTTCCTTCAGGATGCGGGGCGCGTAATAGATCACGGCGTTGATGCCGGATACCTGATTGAAGAAGGCAAACAAAAAGGCCAGCAGGATGGGCAGCCGGTAACGCCCGGAGAAGAAGTCCCCCAGGCCGGAACCATTGGTGCTGGCGTGTTGGCCGGACTGGATGGCCGCCAGGGCCTCATCGGCAGTGGCGGGGTTGATGATGCGCAGGATGCGCAGGGCTTCCTGATTGTTGGCCATTTTGAGCACCAGCCAACGGGGGCTTTCGGGCACAGTCAGGATGGTGATCACGAACAACAGCGACGGGAAGGCTACGATGCCCAGCATCCAACGCCAGGCTCCAGGGTCTTGGGTACCGATGAGATAATTGGACAAATAGGCAATCAGAATACCAAATACGATGTTGAATTGAAAGAGAGCGGTCAGTTGGCCACGTTTTTCGGTGGGTGATATTTCGGCAATATACATCGGTGCGACTACTGACGAGGCCCCCACGCTCAAGCCACCGAGGAAGCGGAAGAACATCAGCCACCATATATTCGGGGAGAAGGCGCAGCCGACCGCTGACACCAGATACAGGATGGCTACCCAAAACAAGGTGCGTTTCCGGCCCAGCCGCTCGGCGGGAAGGCCTCCAAAGATGGCTCCCGCAATGGTACCGTAGAGGGCCATAGCCACCATCTGCCCGGTCATGGCATCGCTCAGGTTCCACAACCGCTGGATGGTCTGCTCGCATCCAGAAATAACGGCCGTGTCCAGGCCGAAAAGGAAGCCGCCCAAGGCGACGATGATGGACCAGGTAATTACCTTTCGGTAGTTCATTGTTGGATTGTTTTGTAGTGCCGAAGTTGCTGATCTGAGGGACAAACCGTGTTCAAAAGCGTTTAAATTTGCTATGAAGGGGCAAGATTTGTATAAATGTTTGAAAAGTGGTGATTTTGCAGGGATTTGTTTTGGGGTGAGGCCACGCTTATTGTTTTCAACATAGCATGATAAAAAACCGCCCATTCCTTAGGCAGGAACAGGCGGCTCGATTTGCTCCGCTTTTATTGAAAAGTCTCTTCCTTTAGTGCAGCACCACAATTTTTCCACTGCCAACTACTTGTAGATTGTCCAATATCTTGAAAAAATACAATCCATTACGTAAAGTGTTTTTCCCATGACTGTTTCAGACAGGGCTAAAGGTTCCGTGCCAATGGGACAGGAAAGGGTGTTGCGATGTGCTTCATACCAAGCCCCCGAGGCCAAACGTACCGCCGTGTGTAGGTAGTCTGGATCGGCCTGCGCAGGCAGAACGTAGCGGAAAACCTCTGCTTGGCCGTCCACAAGTGTCGGCGCATTGGGCTGGAAACGGACGGGATAGAAGGGCGAAAAGTAGGGGTTGCGCACGGTGTAAGTGTAACCGCTGGGGCAGTGTAAATGCTGTTGTCGGCTGGCGCAACGAACAGCAGTGGATGAGTGCAGCCAGGGTGTTGCGCAGTAGGAAGTAGGACATGGGCGAGGGCGGGGTTTTGGATGGAAAGTTGGAGATTAGCCATGTGGATGAATACCGCCAAGTTTCATCAATCGACGAAGATTAATTAGCCCTTGGCGATTGAGTTGCAATGCGTTTACGGTAGCTCGACCAGACGGACTGAGTCCGATCACTTGTAAGTATGTCTCATCCCAGGCAAAATGGTCTATCCAGAGGTCACTTCTAGGTCGAAATAGCGGTTCCAGTTTGTGGGTCAACGGATCAAGAGCCTCTGTTCGGTCTGATTTGCGGCTGTTGCAGCCCCGACAGGTAAAAGCCAAGTTATCAGGTGTGTTAGAGCCGCCCTGTGAGCGCGGAATAGTATGTTCCGCCTCAAATGATTCGCATGCACAATCAGACCGGGATTGGCAGTATTCGCATCTGAAATGCGCCCTTTCAGCAATAAGCCCCCTTATCTTTGGAGAAATATACTGCTTGGCCATGTTATTTTGAACCCGATGGTTGCTTCATATTTTCTAGCAGTTCATCCAGAGAAACATTGCGCAACTGGGCTAGTTCTATCAGAAGTTCTATCCGCTTAACATCAAATGCTTCGAATAGGTCGGATGTGCCAATAAGTTCTTCCTGCTCAGCAGTAGATATAGTTTGCTTTTTACTTTGGGATAAAAGATACTCATAACGCTTGGTTATTCCATCTGGATAACCAGCATTGATCTTCTGGAGCAGTTCAGACTCACGATTCGATAAATGAGGTGCTTTTCGCTCGGCCAACACCTGCGCTACTTTCTGAAAAAAGTCTTCCAATTCGGCCGTATTTAGCGTGGCCACACCGTGCAGCACATCATCCACTGGTATTTTTGTATTGGGGCGAATTTGTATGGTAGTCATTTTTTACCTGCTCTGTCATGCAAAGGTAGGTGTTCCTATTTACAAAAATACATTTAACAGAACAGCTTCGCTCCTCGTAAACTTGGCAATAACTTACCCTATAAAACCCACTGCATACTCTAGCCCAACAACCCCTCCAAATCCGCCCGACTCCACTCCCCCGCCTCTTCCCCGTCCCCGAACAACCCCTCGCCCAACCGCTTCTTTCGCTCCTGCAACACCTGAATTTTTTCCTCTATCGTGTCGCGGGCAATAAAGCGCAGAGCGGTCACCGGACGCTGCTGCCCAATGCGGTGGGCGCGGGCAATGGCCTGGTCTTCCTTGGCCGGGTTCCACCACGGGTCGAGCAGAAAGACGTAATCCGCAGCGGTCAGGTTGAGGCCCACGCCTCCGGCGGTGAGGGTGATGAAAAAGGCCTGCACCGTTGGATCGTCCTGAAAACGAGCCACCTCGCGGGCGCGATCGGGCATGGGCGTGTCGCCGGTGAGCCAGGCGTAGGGTTGTTTTTCAGCCTCCCACACCGCACGAAATAGTTGCAAGTGCTTTTCAAACGTGCTGAAAAACAGCACTTTATGTCCACCCCGGCGCACCGTGTTCCATTGGGCCAGTACATCATCGAATTTGCCGCTGCCGCCCGCGTAGGCAGCATCCGTCAGGCGCGGGTGGTTGGCCAGTTGGCGCAGCCGCATCAAGGCCTGGATGGCAGCAAAGCGCGTTTTTGGGTCATCGAACAGAGCCAGTATTTCGTTGCGCACCGCCGACTTCGTCTCTTCGTAGCGTTTGCGCTGCTCGGTCGCCATTTCGGTATAAAAAACCTGCTCGGTCAGGGTCGGCAGATCGGGCGCCACTTCCTGCTTGGTGCGGCGCAAAAAAAACGGGCGCACCAGGCTGAACAACCGCGCCTTGGCCCGTTCGTCGTGTTGCTTTTCAATGGGCAACAAAAACTGCTTTTTGAATTCCGGAAAACTGCCCAAAGTAGCCGGATTGATGAACTCCATCTGCGTCCACAAGTCGGCCAGCGAGTTTTCAATAGGCGTACCGCTCAACGATATTTTGTGCCGCCCATGTAGTCCGCGCACGACCCGCGACACCTCCGAGGCGTGGTTCTTGATCTGCTGGCTTTCATCCAAAATAATGAATTGCCAGTCTACTTTTTCCAGCACCTTTAGGTCTTGGCGGGCGGTATGGTAGGTGGTCAGTACTATATCCTGGCCAGCCAACGTCCGCGCATCCTTTTGGCGATTTGGTCCGGTATGGACGTACACAAACAGCGATGGCGCAAACTTGGCCAGTTCCCGCTGCCAGTTGAACACCAGCGAGGCAGGCAGGATAATCAGTGCCTGGAGCAGCCGCAACTCGGTGCGGTGCTGGCTAAAAAGATCGAGCGGCGGACGGCTTACGGTGGACGGTGTAGTGTACTCTCCACCGTCCGCCGTAGGCCACCTATCGTCCGCCGTCTTGGCGTAAAGCAGCAGCGCAATAGTCTGCAAGGTCTTGCCCAATCCCATATCGTCGGCGAGACAGGCCCCAAAGCCGTGCTGGTAGTGGCCGATCAACCATTTTACGCCGCGCAATTGGTAGGGACGCAAGTCAGCTTTCAAATCCACAGTCGGCTGATAATTAATACTATCCAAATCAATATCAAGGAAATCGACCGGCACTTCGGTAGACAAGCCCTGCAACAAAGTGTACATTGTTTTTGGCAAGCGCACGCTTCCATCCACCTCCTGTACCGCCCCGGCCAGATCGGCGTAGCGAGCAAACCAGGCTTCGGGAATCAGAAAATACGTATCGTCGGGCAGGCGGAACAAGGGGTCATGCTGTCGCAAATGGCGTAGTAGCGTATGGAATGGAAACGAGAAACTGCCCAGTTGCACATCGCCCTGTATGTCGAACCAATCGTTGGCCGCTTGGATGCGCAGCTGGAGATCGGGCTTGAGCAAAGCCACAGTATGACCGTTCACTTGAGGAGCGGCCAAGGTGAACCCGGCAGCGACCAGCATAGCTTGGTAATCAACCAGCCAATCAATACAGTCGCCCAATTGTGTTCCTGCTGGTACGGTATAGTGGTGGTTTTCCATCTGCAAACCCAAGCGGAGCAACGTGGCCAGCCGCTCGTCTTCCAAGGTTGGCTGTCGACAGACCAAGTGAACGGTAATATCACCCGGCTGGTCATCGGCGGGAATATCGAGCGTAGTCACCCGGTCGCGTCGTTCGCCCGCCGCAAACTCGGCTCCTTGGTAGACAAATACCGGGCGGATCAACCAATGGCCATCCAGTACATTTTCAACCACTTCCAAGCGAGTGGCGGACAATTCATTGGTCCGCTGCACCGAGAAGCCTTTGGCTTCTACTTGGCTGCGGCGGATATTTTTGGCGATAAACTGCCGAAAATACAGTCGCTCTTTGTCAGGCGGGATTTGCAGCACGTCCTTTTGTCGAAAGGGCCGTACCATGTTGCCGTTGATGCCCGGCACCCGGTGCAGCGCATGGCCAACCAACAACCAAGCGGGGTCCGTATTGGTGAGCGGTGTTACATCGTTTTCGCGCACCGTCCATTGCTCGGTTTCGGTACCAAGCTGTAGCCGATACTCAATACCAGTGGGTGTTTTATGGAAAGCCAGGTACGGCACCAGATCGGCTTCGGGCAAAGCCAAGAGTACATCTTTGACCAGCGTCCGCCGTTCGACGTCCAACGTGATGGGCAAACGATGGTGGACAATCTCGGCCAACCAGGCGGCCAGTTGTCGTTGCATATGCGTTTCCACCGTCTGTCGAGTGGCTGCATCCACGAGTAGTCGGGCCAATGGCACAGCTTGCTTTGCTTTGGGCACCTTAAAGTGGGCTTCGATGCTGGCTGGCCGCAGGGCCTGCACGGTAGCCAGCAACCGCTCTTGCACGGGGCTGAGTACCAAGCCATAAGCACCGACCGTGGTGGGTAGGGCTTGCTGCAATAGATGCAGGAGCGTACCCTCGCGATCCGTTTGGATGATGTTGGCGGTGGGCAGGTAGCAGGTTTCGTTGAAGGGATAGAGATTAAAAACGATTTGGCAGGTCATTGGGAGGAAGAAGTTAAAAGGGGTTTAGAAAGGCCAGCGTTTTTCAGGTCGCCCACTTTTCCATGCGTACAATGGCCTTTGGATACCCATTTACACGGTAGTTCGTCCGCTCGGCAGGCGTGAGCAGGTCGGGGCGGTGGATTTTCTCGGGCGGCACCTCCCGTAGTTCGGGACACCACAGGCGCACGTATTCTCCTTGCGGGTCGTAGTTCTTGGCCTGGGTCAGGATGTTGAAATAGCGGTCTTCGCGCGGGTCGCTGCCCACGCCCGCCACATAGTTCCAGTTGCACCAGTTGCTGCACGGATCATAGTCAAGTAGTTGACTTTCAAAGTATTCCGCACCCATCTGCCAGTTCACCTTCAGGTCTTTTACCAAAAAAGAAGCCACGTTTTGGCGACCCCGGTTGCTCATGAAGCCGGTGGCGTTCATCTCCCGCATATTGGCATCCACAAAAGGAACGCCCGTCTTACCCTGCGCCCAAGCCTGAAACAGGTCCTGATTGCTTTTCACGTGTTTCATCGGCTTGTTCTGGATGCCACCACGCAGGAAGATGCGGTTGCCATGCTTTTTGCCCAACAGCCGGAAGAAATCGCGCCAAAGCAGTTCAAAAAACACCCAATAGGTACTCTCATTGGCCCCCCGCTCTTGCTCATATCTTTTCAATTCGTGGTAAATCTGTTTGGGGGAGAGGCAGCCCTGGGCCAGCCACACCGAAAATTTGGAGGAGTAGTCCCCACCGACCAAGCCATTGCGGGTCTCTTTGTAGGTTTTTACCAGATCGGTGTCCCAAAGGTAATATTGCAAGCGGGCCAGGCCAGCGGTCTCGCCCCCGCGAAACGCCAGCACCGCCCGTGGGTCCGGTTCAATGGGAGCATGACCAAAATCGGTGAGCGTGGGCAGTTCGCCCAGATCGGCAATTCCAATGACGGGAGGCAGTACCGGAGGAGTTGACAGTGGCAGGCGCACCGATGTGATGTGCTCGTTGTCTTTGCGAAATTGTGTAAACGTATCCGGGGTATGATGCACTGGCACCGGCAAATCCTGGGTGTGGTACAACATCTTGCCACGGGTGTAGATCAGTTCGGCACCAATGCTCCACAGCTTGCGTTCCAGGGCATCCTGCACCAGCACCTCCTCGTGGGTACGTTCGCGGTTGCACAGTATCCAGGAAGTCTTCAGCTGATGGCATAGGTCGGTCAGTATCTGTTCCGGGTAGCCCACGCGGACGATGAGCTCGCTGCCCAAGGCCCGCAGTCGTTGCCGCAGGTCGGCCACGCTTTCGAGGATGAACTGTGTCCGGAACCGGCCAGTCTTGGGAAATCCAAAGCGGGTCTCGCCCCGGAATACGCGCTCATCAAAAATATAGACTGGAATGACCTCTTCAGCCATGCGCAACGCAGTGGTGAGGGCTTCGTTATCGTGTAATCGGAGGTCTTGGCGAAACCAGACAATAGCGCGGCGTTTCATATAAGTGTACAACTTTTAAAGCGGCCTTTTGTTTGGCGAATCGTGGCTTTTTACCTTATTTTTCAACAAAAAATGGCGATTTTCAGGCAAACTCTAATTAACGAAAAGGGTTTTGACTAGCCATGAACTTAGACAACCCAATAACTAATAGCCGAACAAACCAGTAACTAATCAACTGCTTATGGCACTGCTTCGCTACATCTCCAACCGGACCAAGGACTTGGAACTGGGCTTTGGAAAAAACATTACTACCGAAGGGAGAATGATGAATGCGGACGGCTCGTTCAACGCCAGACGCCAAAGCATCCAAGCCGGGGACAATATTTATTACCACTTGATTAGGATGAGCTGGACGCACTTTTTTCTGCTTGTCTTGGTGGCCTACCTGCTCATCAATGCAATTTTCGCTTTCTTTTACTGTGTCTTAGGCACCGAGCATCTACAGGGCGTGGTGCCGGGCGGGTTCCTGCACGATTTTACGGAGGCCTATTTTTTCAGCACCCAGACATTGACCACGGTGGGCTACGGCCGGGTCAATCCGGTAGGACTACCGGCCAACATACTGGCGGCCCTCGAATCGTTTACCGGCTTATTGGCCTTTGCCCTGATTTCCGGTATCCTGTACGGTCGTTTTTCCCGGCCGTTGGCCAAAATAGTCTTTAGTGAAAATCTGCTAGTGTCGCCATACCGCGATGGGCAGGCACTTATGTTTCGTATGGTCAATGCCCGTAGTAGCGAGCTCCTGGAGACGGAGGTACAAATGGTGATCGCCTTGAATCAGCCCGATGATGACGGTCGGCTCATCCGCCGCTTTTTCCCCTTGGAACTGGAACTCGCCAAGATTTCTTTTTTCCCGTTTTCGTGGACCGTCGTCCACGCACTCAACGACAAAAGCCCGATGTACGGCTTCACCGACAAAGACCTGGTGGAGGCCAAGGCGGAATTCCTGATTTTGGTGAAGGGTATCGACGAGACCAACCAGCAGACCCTGCACGCCCGTCGCTCCTACATCGCCGAGGAGTTAGCTTGGAATGCCCGTTTCCGGCCCGTCATTGGGCGCAGCGCGGGTGCCCTGCCGCTGGTGTTGACGCAGCAGATTGGGGAATATGACGAATTGACTTAAAGTTTTAGCAAGTCCTCCGGCGTATCTATCGCCACCGTCTCCAAATCCGTTTGCCCCACCCGGATGGCCAAGCCATGTTCCAACCAGCGCAGTTGTTCCAACGATTCGGCGCGTTCCAGCGGAGTGGGCAGCAGCCCGGCGATATGGAGCAGCGTCTCGCGCCGAAAACCATACAGGCCAATATGCTTGAAAAAGGAGTGCTGGGCCAGCCAATTTTCCGGCTCTTGACCGCGTAGGAACGGAATGGGATGGCGGCTGAAATAAAGTGCCCGGCCACTCTCCGCGAAGACCACTTTGACCACATTGGGATTCCATAGCACTTCCGGTTGTTCAATGCGCTTGGCTAGTGTAGCGATGGAATATGCCGGGTCGCCATCCAGCGTATCGGCCAGCAAATCAATCTGTTGGGGCTGCACAAATGGCTCGTCTCCCTGGATATTGAGTACAATGTCGGCAGATGGAAACCACTGCGCCACCTCCGCACAGCGGTCGGTGCCGCTGACATGGTCGCTGCGGGTAAGTACTACTTGCCCGCCGAAGGCCTCCACGTGCGCCGCGATGCGGTCGTCGTCAGTAGCCACCACGGCGGTGGTTACCCGACTGCTCTGGGCCACTTGTTCCCATACCCGCCGGATCATGGTTTTACCTTGAATGACCACGAGGGGTTTGCCGGGAAAGCGCGTGGAGGCGTAGCGGGCGGGGATGACGGCGAGAATCAAGTTATGGGTTTTTACCCACCGAAGCCTTTTTCAGGCGAAGGAGGGATGATTTACGAGTTATGCTTACTTTTGCGGCCGAAAGATCAAATAAACCCACTACTATGCGACTAATCCTTGTTTTTTTTGTACCGATTTTATTTTTTTGGCCCAGCCGTATTATTGCCCAAAACGAGGCCAGGCCGCCATTAGTGCTGTTGAGCCGACACCAAGCGGAGCGGGCGACGGCGGTCGAAGAAAGGCCGCTGCTGTTGCTAACCCCGAGGGACTCGCTGATGCTGACGGTAAAAGACGGCAAGAAATTTATCACCCACCCGGTGAAGGCTGGCCAAACACTGTACGCATTGACCAAGTTTTACGGCCTGACCCTGGGCGAGCTCTACGACCAAAACCCCGATTTCCGCACCGATCCGACGCTGCGCATTGGGTCGCGCGTGGTGATTCCAGTACCCAACCGCGCCATCATTCGCTTCAAAACGGAGAAATACACGCCCACTTCCTGTACTCCGATCTATTACGTGGTGCAGGAGCACGACAATCTGTTCCAGATCAGCAAGCGTTATTTCGAGATGCCAGTGGATAGCGTATTGAAGCACAATCGGCTGAAAGACAATAATATACATCCCGGCCAATTGCTTTTGGTCGGCTGGTTGCCCTCTACTGGTATTCCGGTCACCTGGCGGCCTGTCCGCAAGTATTCCCTGTCTGCCGCCTTGAAGGAACGCTATACCGATGACAAGAAAAAGCGCAGAGAAGTGGACTCGCAGGGCGTCTGTTTTTGGCAGAAAGACAGTAAGGAAAAAGGCGATTTGTACGCATTGCACCGCGAGGCGGCGGTTGGCACCATCATTGCCGTCACCAACCCGATGTACAACGCCACGGTATATGCCAAAGTGATCGGGCGCATTCCGGCGGGCTACAAGCCCAATATCGAAATCGTAATTTCTCCCGAAGCCGCCCGCAAGCTGGGTGCCAAAGACCCTAAGTTCTTTGTGAAATTGAAGTTCCTGAAATAATTTACGACCATGTACACTCGCTTTCTCCCATTTTTTGCCCTCTTGTTCACCCTTGCTGCCTGTAAACAAGACCCTGCCAACACCCAGGCAGCCACCCCTACCCTCGCTGCTAACACCAACAATTTGGGCGGCAAATGGATTGCACTGGATTTTTGCTCCCGCGCTGCCCAATATGGCTCGGTACTACAGGCCGAGTACAATTCCCACCGACCTTACGCTTTTGCATTGGTCTTCAACCCTGCCCAGCTGGACAGTGTGGAGTGCTTCGACGGGATCAAAAGTTGGAAACTGCCCATCAAGATCACCCAAGACACGGTGGAGGTGCAGAACGCGCACGATGGCAAATCCATCTCTTTGATCTACGATTCGTACAGCAACAAGCACCTGACCATGATTGACGCTACCGACGGACGCAAGGCCCACCTGGATCAGTTCCTGAAATCGAATGTCAATGCCCGGGACGGGTACGAAGCTTTTAGTATGGCCCTCAACCATCACTTGTTCCGGGGCAGCTTCTCGCCAGTGGCTGCCAAAGGGGGTGCCCAGAAAATCGTCTTTTTTCCCGAAGGGGTCATCCAGGGTTGGCC
>JAYUXG010000028.1:0-2144 GCA_043753125.1 Saprospirales bacterium
GGGCACAACGAAAGGCGCACCAGCCGCTCGGCCCGGCCACTGAAGCCTAGCCGCTTGAACGCCCCCGCCGCCTGGGTGCCCAGCAGCAGCAGGCTGGCCCCCAGTAGGAGGTGAACAGCCCAACCGGCCCAGTACTCACGCCGCTCAATGAAGGCGCGAAATTAAAACCCGGCGACCGACTCAAAGTCCGCGTCGAAATCCGGGTAGACCGCGCAATGGAATACGTACACCTGAAGGATATGCGGGCTGCGGGATTTGAGCCGACCAACGTGTTGAGCCAGTACAAATGGCAGGGTGGCCTGGGTTACTACGAAAGCACCAAGGACTTGGCCACGCATTTTTTTATCGACTATCTACCGAAGGGTACTTTTGTATTCGATTACCCGCTGGTGGTGAGTCACCGGGGCGATATGAGCAATGGGGTGACTACTATTCAGTGTATGTACGCGCCGGAATTTACCAGTCATTCTTTGGGGATTCGGGTGCGGGTGGAGTAAGAAACGCGGATTTCGCGGATTTTTAGATGCGGATTTTCGCGGATTTTTATCGGAATCGGCTGCTTCGCTTTGGGCGGGGTGGCCGGTTTTTTTGTTGGCATTTATAACCCCTCCGCCCCCCGCATCGCCGCCTCCGCCAAGCGCAACGACCCCACCGCATTATTCTCATCAATCACCCGCGGGTGCGAACGGTCGCGTATCCAATCCCATTGGTCTTGCAGCATAGACCTGACCAGTTGCGCGTAGCGATCCATTTTGGCAGCCATGTCCCCAGCCTCCAGGGTGATGCGTACATCGTAAGTAATGTCTTGAAATTTGCCCCTGACTAATTGCGGGCCTAAGGCGGTATCACTGTGAAAATTTATAGAACAATCTGGAAAAATTTCTTGTAACCGCCTCAAATATGCGGTACTGAGCAGACCGTGTAAACGGATTTTCACCGGCACCCACTCGTACAACGTGATGTCGCCGCGGTCAAATTGCAGGCGCATTTCCTGCCGATCCAGCACCTTGGGCTGATTGAAACCGTGGTAGAAATTGACCGGACCTTGCGGATACAGTACGGTGGCTTGGACACGGTCGACTACTTGGCCTATTACACCCGGTCTTTGGATTTGAAAGGAATGAAGCAGCTGTCCTTTGCCCAGCCACCCCTCAAACATATCGAAGAAATGTACCCCGTGCTCGATGAAGATGCCACCGCTTTTTTCGACGTCCCAGAACCAGTGTTCCGGGACCAATTTTTCATCGCTGGCGTAGTTTTCAAAGAAACCATGCACAAAATCGCCCAGCCACTTTTCCTGAATGATCGTTTGGACAACAGTGTATAATGGATTGTAACGCTGCATCAAATTGACTACGTAGAGCAGCTGATGTGCCTGCGCATAAGCGGCCAATTCTTCGGCTTCACTGGTGTGCAGGGCTGCCGGTTTTTCGCAGATGACGTGCTTGCCCGCTGCCAACGCCTGTTTGGACTGCGCATAATGCAAATAGGGCGGCGTGGCAATATAAACCAAGTCAACACCAGTGTCGGCTAGTAGAGAACTGTAATTGGTATATACTTTTGCGTTTAATTCGTGCGCCAACTGTGTGGCAGCAGATTCGTGGACGTCGGCCACAGCAATTACCCGTACCCCCTTTATTTGCAAAAAAGCCCTGGCTGCAAAACTGGCGAACCCACCCGCGCCGACAATACCGATGTTTAGTTCGTTGTGCTTCAAGATGTTTCTAGTAATTTCTTTATTTCCACCAAAATCGGGTTCCAGCCTTCCCCATTGTTATACGATTCTTGATACCTTCTTTCTCCGTCCGCCACAGTGTTGTAGTCGCCTTGGGTAACCGTTAAAATGGTATGGCCGTTTTCAGTCGCCAACTGATAGGTGACGGTCAAGTAATTTTCAGGGATGTCGGGTATGGTGGAGTTGGGGTCAAAGACTGTATAGGCCAGAAACTCTCCCGGCTGTATATCCACCACCTGGCCTTTTACGGCTATCAATTCTCCGCCCTCGTGTTCCATACGCCAGAGCAAAGGGCTGCCCGGTTGCCAGTCGGAAACGGTCTCGCAGCCGAACATATATTTTTTGGTCTGTTCGGGGTTGGTCAAGGCATCCCATACTTTGGCGGGCCTGGCATTGATGGTAATGGTGT
>JAYUXG010000029.1:0-12726 GCA_043753125.1 Saprospirales bacterium
AACACCGGCAAATCCCCTTTGCGCAAGTCGAACAAAGCAATATTGCCCGTATTCTGATTAGCCACCAGCATCCAGTTTCCATCATTGGTCAGGTGAAAATTGCGGGGTATTTGGCCGTGCGTATCCACGTGGCCGACAGGCTGCAAAGACCCCGCAGCATCCACCCGAAAGACCGCAATCGAATTATGGCCCCGGTTGGAAACATACAGGACTTTGCCATCTTTTGAAAGATGCACATCTGCAATGTTACTGGCTCCTTGAAAGGTGGCGGGCAACGTGGTCAGCGATTGCCGTATTTGCAAAGTGCCGTTTTCCGCCACTTGCGTGACAGCCACCGTATTATTCAATTCATTGACAATGTAGAGGGTTTTTCCATCGGTAGAAAACGCCATGTGCCGGGGGCCGCTGCCATCGGGCAGCTCCACAAAAGGCGTTTCCGCGGGCAAGAGTTTGTGTTGCGCCTGATCGTACTGATAGATCATCACGCGGTCGGTGCCCAGGTCTGCCACATACACAAAGCGTCCATCCGGGCTGATGACCGAGCTGTGCGGGTGCGAGCTTTCTTGCCGGGGATTGGTTCTGGGTACGTTTGGCAATTGGATCAATTGCGGCACCGTTTGATCGGTCAAGGGCAGGGAGAAAGCACAAACCACACCGCCCACATAATTAGTTACCACCGCCAACTGCCCACTCTTATCCACACTGATGTGGCAGGGCGCGTGCGCACCAGTGCCGACCGAGGCTTGCCGTTGGCCGAAAGTGCCCGCCCGCAGATCGTAGGCTTCAAAACGCCCCACAGCATCGGTGCCGGGACCGATCTCATTGACGGCGTACAGCGTGTTATGATCGGGAGACAGGGCTACAAAAGAAGGATTGACCATGCCCTGCATCGTATCGGTGACGCGTAGGTCCAGCGTAGCCGGATCGAAAGTCATTTTGTAAATACCGGCCGCTTTGCCGTCCACGTGACCTTCTTTCTGGGTATAAGTACCGATGTAAAAAGTCATGTTGGTGGTGCTGGCGGTGATAGGTGGTTTGGTTTCGTTTTGGCAGCCCTCGCCAAAAATTAAGGACAGCAGAAGTAATGTAACAAAGGAATGGTGCGACATCGGTGCTAGGTGATTTTAATGGCAGGTCATGCAAAACTGCTGTTGCCGACCTAAATGTCTGCAACGCCAGCGAAACCGCCGTAATATTTGGTGAAATATTATTTTATAGAATGCCAACCTCTGTTTCATCGAAATAGAATTAGCACTTTATGGTATTGCCTATTTTATTTCATCCCCCGAATCCAGGCCTTTACTACTTCCACCCCCTCTTGGTGCGCCAATTGACGGCCCAGTTCTGGCATCCGGATACCCGGATCGTTACTTTCCATGCGGTACACCAGAATGCTCTCGTTGGGCTTGCCCGGCACGATGCCGTAGCGGCGGTTGCCGCTGCCCCGACCGGCCGCCACGGGCGGCTTGCCCACGCCCAGTTTTTCCGGGTCTTGTTCATCAATGCCCAAAAACATCCCGCTGGTACTGGCGGGGCCGTGCGTATTGTGGCAGTGGGCACAGTTGGCATCGAGGTAGGCCCGGGCGCGAGCCGTGGCGTAGTCCGCAGTTGGCAGATCGGGGTGTTGCTGTTGCAAAGCCGCGTCCGGGAGCCGGTAATCCGTCAGCCGAGGCGCGTTGGCCGGATCGAAGTCGGCGGGCAGGGTTAAAAAATTGAGTTTTTGCCAGTTAAGCAATTGATTATCAATACTATTATGTGGGCGGTTGAGTTGCCGGGCGGTGATGCCGATCGGCACGAATCGGCCATCGTAGGAGTGACAGCCCTTGCACTGGTTCAGGTTGGGCACGATGTAATCGAGCCGTTGCGACTTGCCTTCCACGGTCTGCCATTGCACGGGCAGCGTACCCCCGGCCACTTCCAGCAGGGCATCGGTCTGCTCCGCATTCCACACGTACACCAGGGCTTTCCAACCGTTCGTTTCCCGCAACAACAATCGGGTCTCCAGGATGCGCCGACCAGCCTCGGGCTTGGCCGCATCCTGGAAATAATAGAAGTTCTTGATAATGATTGCCCCCACCGGAAAATCAAAAGCCGCATCGGGTTGATAGGTGATTTGCGCATTGGCGGGCAAATAGATGAAACGGGCTTTTTCAGCATAATCACTAAATAACGGCGCGTTCACCTCGTAGGAAAACACTTGGGCAGTCGGATTTAAATCCGATAATGGCCCGGCGAAAAACCCATAGTCCGAGAGCTTGAGTTTAGGTGCTATGGGCAGCAGATCAGGCGACGTTTCCTGTGTGGAAAAAGAAAGGACCCAGCCGCCGAGCACAAATATCGCTACGCTTTTAAGGTGGATTTTACGGAAGTATAAAAGCCGAACAATTGCCCATATATTCATGGTAATTTGTTTTATAGTTAGTACAGAGTTGATTTTGCCTGGATTTTATCATGTAATTACAAATCAACGCTCCATCGCACTATCCAGCCCACAATTATAAGGCCCCAAGTCGCGACTAATGCCCTTGAATTTCTGATCGGCTTTCAGATTGGCGAACGAGCCTCCCGTATTGTTGCGAATACAGATTCGATATTCCGGTTTCACCATGCCCTCGGCGGTCATGTAGGCCGGATTTTGGATGCCATCGTAGAGAATGTGCGGCACCCGGCGACCAAATTTCAACCAGAACAAGAGACCCAGTTTACTTTTCCAAGTGGGCATCCGTTTGCCCGTCGAATAAATATTGTCGTGTACGTAAATCGCCGATGGGTATGGATTATAGGCCTTGTCCTTGATCGGATTCTCCGTGATGAAGTAACTGACAATCGCCGTCGAAGCAGTTTTGTTTTCCCAGATCTTGTTATCGAAAATCTCCACATCACTGGTGGCCAGAACCATCACCCCGGTACCGCTCGGCACCGTAGCGACGATGTTGCCCTTGGGGGCGAAGTTTTTGTAATTGTTGCGGGCTACCAGATTATCATACACCTTCACGTGACCACCCTGCTTTTTGATCAAATCTGGCAGGTCAAAAATGAGGATGCCGCCGGTATTGTCGAACGCCTGGTTTTTCCAGACCCAAGCATGGGTAGTGTTTTCGATCTCGATACCCGCCACATTGTTCTTAGCCACACATTCCGTCACCCAGACGCTGTCCGACTGCCCGATGTACAAGCCTGCGTCGGAGGCACCGATGGCCGTACAGCGTTCCATACGCACCTGTTGGCACTGTACCGGATAGAGGGCGTAGGAGCCATTGCTGGCCTGGGGCTTGCCGGTCCAGCGGGCAGTGAGGTCGCGGAAGACCAAGCCCCGCACCTGTTGGGTCTTGATAAGATCGCCCTTGGAGTCTTCAATCGTAAACTGTTCCAGGACAACGTTTTCAGCGTTGGTGATCTTCATACCCTCGGCCCCTTGCTGCTGGTTTTTAAACGACAAAATAGTCTTATCCTGTCCGGCCCCCCGGATGGTGATGTTCTTTTTGGCGTCGAGCCAGAGAGTATTGGAAAGGGTAACAAAACCGGCGGGCAAAGTAATTGTGTCGCCGTCTTCGGCCAGCACGAATTGGGTCTGGAGTTGCTTTTCCAGGTCACTCTGCGCGGCCAGGCGAGCAACCATTGTGCAGAGCAAAAAAACGGGCAGCAGTATTTTTTTCATGGTTCTGTTTTTATAGACGATGGAAAAACAACCTTTAAGAAAGTGTATTTTACCATAAAAAAAACCCCGACGGCTGCCCGTCGGAGTTTCTGCATCATATCATCAAGAATGCTTGCTTCGCCTTACGCGAGTTGGACATTCACTGCGTTCATGCCTTTTTTGCCACGCTGAGTTTCGAAGGTGACGGTGTCGCCTTCCCGGATTTTGTCAACCAAACCGCTGACGTGAACAAAAATTTCTTGCCCGGAGGCGGAGTCAACGATGAAGCCGAAGCCTTTTGTTTCGTTGAAGAACTTTACCGTTCCTTTGTACATTACTGAAAAACTTTAAAAAATGAATGAATCTTGGCCAAAGCCAAGGCAAAGATAGAGGGATGCAATTAAAAGTCAAGGGTTTTAATTTTTTCAAATTTTTTTTTTACCGCATTTCCCCGCGCCTGTGCTAGCCAATTCTGGCCTCACGGAAAAGTGGTGGACGACGCGACCGGCAAGGGGTTGGGCTATGCTTCGGTACAACTCCTCGGGATGCGCTTCGACAGTACAACCAAAACGGCGGCCCCCACCCTGATTGCCGGACAGCTGACTGCTGAAAACGGCGATTTTAGCCTCGAAAACCTGCCCATTCAAGGAGAATTTACCTTGAAAATTACGTACTTGGGCTATGGCGAAATAGAACAAAAAGTCGGCTTTGGCAGCTCCGGCAAACCAGCTGACGGACGGCCAACGGGTGGCGCGCCAGGCGCGAATGCCGGTGCCATGGACAAAGACTTGGGCAATATCCGGCTGGCCGTCTCTTCACAAGTACTCAAAGAGGTGACGGTGAGTGGCGAAGCGTCGCAGGTGACGCTGACCCTGGATCGGAAAATCTATCGCGTGGACAAAGACGGCGTGGCTGCGGGCGGTACCGCTGAAGATGCCATGAAGAACATACCCTCGCTCAATGTGGACATTGATGGCAACCTGACGCTACGCAATTCCGCGCCGCAGATCTTCGTGGATGGCCGCCCCACCACGCTCTCGCTCGACCAGATTCCCGCCGATGCTATTGATAATGTAGAAGTTATCACTAATCCATCGGCTAAATACGACGCTTCGGGCGGCAACGCGGGCATCGTGAACATCGTCTTGAAAAAGGACCGCAAGGTGGGCTATAACGGCAGTGTGCGCACCGGCGTGGATATGCGCGGCCGCTTCAATCTGGGCGGCGATCTCAACGTGCGGCAGGGCAAGATCAATGCATTTGTGAGCGGCAACCTGAACCAGCGTCGCTCCCTGGGCAACGGCGGCACTGAGCGGCAGAACCTGTTTGGTATGCCCCGCACCAACGTCAGCCAGACCTCGGAATCGGAGAACAAGGGCTATTTTGCCTCGGGCCGGACGGGCATTGACTGGTTTGTAAACAACCGCAACACCTTTACCGTGGCTGGCAATTACACCACGGGCAAGTTCAATTCGATGGACGATTTACGTATCCGCACGGACACTGTAGGCGCATCGTCCAGTTTGGCCCTGCGCCACTCGGACAACCACCGGATGTTCCAGAATTTTGGTGGTCAATTGTTGTTCAAGCACCTGTTCCCCAAGGAAGGCAAGGAACTGACTGCCGACCTGAACTAAACGGCGCACACTTCGACAACGGCGGGCTGTTTAATACCGAATATCAAAACTTACCGCTCCGTACCCGCCAGCGGCAGGACGGCAAGGGCACCAACAACTTCCTGACGGTGCAGACCGATTTTGTACACCCGATCACGGCCAGCACCAAACTCGAGCTGGGCGCACGGGTTGCTTTGCGGGACTACCAGAGCGACAATGCCACTTACCAGTTCAATTTCCTGGACGATGAATTCGTCCGCGCGCCGGGCTTTGCCGACCGCTACAAATTTGAAGACCAGGTGGCAGCGGCCTATGGTACGTTCAGCCATTCTTTTCCAAAATGGGGCTACCTGGTGGGGCTGCGCGCCGAGAGTTCGCGCTACGTCGGCACCCTGCTCGATGTGGACTCCACTTTTAAAAACGACTATCCCCTTAGCCTGTTCCCCAGCGCGTTTTTGACTTACAAGTTGAACGAGGACGACAATGTACAGCTGAGCTACACCCGTCGGATCAATCGGCCGAGTTTTTTCAACCTCATTCCTTTTTACGACTTTTCCGACTCGCTGCAACTCTCGCGGGGCAATCCGGGGCTGCGGCCAGAGTTCACCAACTCTTTTGAACTACAGTACCAGAATATTTTTGTGCAGGGCCACAACCTGTTGCTATCGGTTTATTACAAACGGGCGACCGATGTGATTACACGCTACCAGTTCACGGAATTCAATGATCTTTTGTAACGCGACGTCGTCGTGTCCAGTTTTGCAAACTCCAATTCGAGCATGGCCTACGGCACGGAATTCACGCTAAAAAATACATTTTTCAAGATTGTGGAACTGACCACCAATGGGAACTTTTACAACTCGGTGGTGGACGCGCAAAACATTGAAAGCAGCCTGAAAAATAAACAGTTTACCTGGTTTGTCAAAGAAAACCTGGCCTTCAAATTGCCCCAATCGTTCACCATTCAATTTTCCGGCTCTTACCAAAGCCGCACCGCTTATTCAGCGGACAGCGGCGGTGGTAGTGGTGGGGGCGGCGGGCGTGGGGGCGGCGGCTTTGGCGGCGGTACTTCCAACACGGCACAGGGCTACAGTATCCCAGTTTGGTATGTAGACGTATCATTGCGCAAAGACCTTTGGAAGCGCAAGGGTAGCCTGACGCTCAACGTACAGGACATTTTTCGGTCGCGGCGCAACGGCTCGCACTCGGAATCGGCATTCTTTGTGCAGGACAGTTGGCGGCGGCGCGACCCGCAATTGGTGCGGCTCAATTTTTCTTACCGTTTCGGCAAATTCGACACCTCGTTGTTCCGCCGGAAAAACACACGGGTAGAGGAAGGGGGGGAATTTTGAGGGGTTGTTGAAGATGCTGAGAAAAGTTGAGATTGTTGAAGAGGGTGAGAAAAACCGGGGATGTTGTTCCTTGCTAATAGCACTGACCCAGTTATTTGAATACTTTTAAAATTTCCTCAACAATCTCAACCATTCCACAATCTCACTCTCTCCCCTTACTTTTGCGCGTTAAAACACGCTGCCCGTGAAATTCCTTGCGCGCCTGCTCCGGCGTTGGTACCGTACTGTTCCCCAATCTGAAACGGGACGCCTCTTGTGGGGGAAGTACCTGCGTCGCTTGGCACTAAGATTGGCGGCGTGGTTTTTTGGGCTTTCCATTGGCTTTACGCTGCTCTATGCAGTGGTGCCAGTGCCCATCACACCATTGATGATCGTCCGTTGCTGGCAGCAGATATGGGAGCCTGATCGCTCGATGCGCCTCGACAACTATTGGGTGCCGCTCAGTGAGCTGTCGCCGCACCTACAGTTGGCCGTGGTATGTGGTGAGGACCAGTATTTTTTGGAACATAGTGGCTTTGACCTGAAAGCCATCGAAAAAGCCTATTCTTACAACCAAAAGCACGAGCGGAAGCGTGGGGCCAGCACCATCAGCCAGCAAACCGCCAAAAACGTGTTCCTGTGGCCGTCGCGGTCATGGCTGCGCAAAGGCTTCGAGATTTACTTCACCTTTCTGATCGAGACTATCTGGAGCAAACAGCGGATTATGACCGCCTACCTAAACGTGATCGAATTTGGCGATGGCATCTACGGGGCGGAGGCGGCGGCGCAACATTTTTTTCACAAAAGTGCCAAAAACCTCAGCCGCGAAGAAGCCGCGATTTTGGCGGCCGTGCTGCCCAATCCCCTGGAATACTCGGCGGTCAATCCCCCCCGCAACGTCCGTGAACGGCAGCAGTTTGTCTTGGCGCAGATGCGGATGTGGGGCGGTCGCCTGGACTATCTGCATCCGAATACCCCTAAGAAGAGTGAAGAGTAAGTTTTTTGGGGTAGAAAGTCTGTTTTAGGTCTTTAAGTAGTTAGTTGATTTTTGATATTTTACGCGCAGACGAAGCACAATGGCCCAGCATAAGAAGCAGAAAAATACGCCTTTTAATCCACTTCCGCCCGTCCAAGTGCTGGTTGCGTCGCCGCCATCGGCAAAAGACGGGTTTTCTTTTTTTGCGCATTCCTGGTGGTCAGCACTGGCGTTGGCGGCAGTAGCCCTGTTGGTGTGGGGCAGTTCCGTGCCTAATGAGTTCGTTTTTTTCGACGACGATAAGGCCATTTTGTACAACCAGGCACTGCGTCAGCCCTCACTCGGCAAAATCTTTTCCGGCCAAAATCTGGGCATGTACGCTCCCATGACTTGGCTGGCTTACTGGCTCGGCCAGGCTTTTTCCGGGCAGGAGGCTTGGGGCTATCACTTGATCAGCCTAGTGCTCCACGCAATCAATGGCGTCTTGGTCTTCACCCTGTTGCGGCAGTTGACCGGGCGACATTGGGCGGCGTTTGCGGCGGCTCTGTTGTTTGCGGTGCATCCCGTACAGGCCGAGGCTGTGTGCTGGGCGGCGGCCCTTAGCACGGTTTTGTTTTCGACTTTTTACCTCGCCAGCATCCTGGCCTACCTGCGCTGGACGGGTGCTGGCAACAGCGGCTGGCTGGCCCTCTCGGTGGGCATTTTTCTGCTGTCCAGTCTGGCCAAGTCCGCTGCCGTCACCCTTCCTTTGGTGTTAATAGCCATTGATTATTACCGTTTTGGGCGACCAGAGCGCAAATATTGGTTGGCCAAAATTCCCTTTCTGGCCATCAGTGTGTTCCTGGGACTCAAGACTTTTTCTACCCGTGCGCAAGAGGGCCACGATATTCAAATCGCTTCCGAGGCGTTTTCGCTTATAGACCGCTTCTGGATGGTTGCCCAAACCATTTTATTTTACCCCCTCAAGTTATTGGTACCGTTTGGGTATTCACTGGATTATCCGTTCCTCAAGTCCGCTGGCGTTTGGCCGTGGACCTACTACGCCGCGCCGGTGGTGTTGATTGGGTTGGCGGTATTGATCTGGAAAAAATTCCGTTCCCAGCGCGAGGTACTGCTTGGTTTGGCCCTTTACCTGCTGCCGCTGTCGATCATGCTACCGTTTAGCACGGTGGGCAGTTTCGAACTGCGTTCTGACCGCTACATCTACCTTTCTTGCGCCGGACTGTTTTTTGTGCTGGCCATTGCTTTGCAAAAGCTGCCCTCTGCCATGCTGCGCAATGGTTTGCTGGCCGCGTTGGGTTTAGCCCTTAGTCTGCTGGCCTATCGGCAAAGCACCGTCTGGAAAGATGGGGTGTACTTGTTTGAAAACTGCGTGGACAAGACCCCGGAATCGTCGCTTTGCCATTGCAATCTGGGCTACAACGACCTCCTCCACTTTGACAACCCAGGGGCGGTGCAACACTATACGGCTGCCTTACGCTACGATCCCGGCGTAGTGGAAGCCTACAACGGACGTGGTCAGGCCTATCTGGGTCTGCGTAAAATACCAGAAGCCTTCGCCGATTTCGATGCGGCCATCCGCGCGGGCATCGTGACTCCCAAACTGTTTCTGAACCGTGGCAAGTGCCTCGTTCTGCTGGGTAAGTTTGCGGACGCCCTACCTGATTTGAGCCGCAGCCTCGAACTGGAACCCCGCTCGCCCGAGGCCTACTACTTCCGCGCTGTGGCCCACCAAAAGACCAGTGCTTTTGACCGCGCTGTAGCCGACTACACGCAGGCCATCCAGCTAAACCCCAACTACATAGAGGCTTGGGTGGATCGTGGGATGTTGCACTACACTGCTCAACGCTATCCACAGTCCATTGCCGACCAAACGCAGGCGTTGCGCATTGGCCCCCCTTCCATGCAACCGATGATTCTGGGCAACCGCGCCAGTGCCTATTTGCTCTCCGGTCAAGCAGCATTGGCCTTGGCCGATGCCAACCAAGCCTTGAGCATTAATGCCAATGACGTACGGGCGTACCAGATTCGGGCGGCCATCTATCAGGCACTGGGGCAGCCCGCTGCGGCCCAAGCGGATTTGCAAAAAATGCAACAGTTACAGCCGCGCAGCGGGGGATGAGTCCATATACAGTCTTCCCGAACGGTTTGTTAACTTGACTTTCGATTGCCGAGGGGTTGGTTACTTTTGCCGACCTTTTTCCAAAAGCTTCTCCATCGGCCTTCTTTTAATTTTTCAAACGGTGCATTCAATCTTCATGAAGAAAACGCTACTCCTCCTATCTGCCTTCGTCCTACTGTCCCAACTGGCTACCGCACAAACGGGGGCCAAGAACTACGAATTTCGCAACGGCAATTGGTTCAACGGCACGGATTTTATTGCTGCCACCTGGTATACCAAGCAGGGCTTGTTGACCCGCAAAGCACCGGCCATAATAGACTCCGTGATTGACCTGACGGATCGCTGGGTGGTGCCACCGATGGCCGACGCTTTTTGCGCCAGTGTGGCCGATAATTCCTCCGCCGCCAGTACCATCAAAACGTATTTCGACGAGGGCGTTTTTTACTTGCAAATACTCGGCAACACCCAAGAAGGTCGTGCCGCCGTGCAGCCACTGCTCAACCAATCGGGCACACCCGATGCCGTTTTCGCCAACGGTGCGCTTACCAGTACTTTAGGCTATCCTTTCGCCATCTACGAAGGCCCGGCCAATGGCGTGAAGGGACAGAAAAAAATAGCAGAACGCTACGATTTCGTGAAACAGCAGCGCAAGATGCTGGGCAATGCCTACTGGTTTGTGGACAGCAAGGAAACGCTTGACCGTGATTGGAACAAGCTGAAGGCTCAAAATCCCGGCGTTATTTCTATCTATTTGATTGATAGTCAGGCAAATGGCGGCAAAGAAAGCGGCGGCCTCACCGCCGATGCGGCGAAGGCTATTCTGAAGAAAGCCCACAAGGCCAACCTGCGCGTCATTGCCCACGTCTCCACGCCCGACGATGTGCGGTTGGGCCTGAAGCTCGGCGTGGATGGCATCGCCAACCTGCCCGGCCACAATTGGGACGGCACTGGCGAGCCACAGCGTTTTGAACTAACCGACGACGACCTGAAGAAGCTGGCTAAGAAAAAGATGCCCATTGCACCGCTGTTTGCCCATGCCCAAGCGGCCAGCAACCCGGCCATCGTGCAACAATGGCAGGCCAAAATCTTACAGCGGCTGTTCGACAATGGCGTCAACGTTGTCATCGGCTCTGACGATCCGCAACGCACCGTCCGTTCCGAGCTGAACTATTGGAACGGTCTTCCGGGCCTGAATGCGCCAGCAGTGTTAAAGGTCCTCTGCGAAAACACCCCTAAGGCCATCTTCCCCAATCGCAAGATCGGCAAGCTCGAAGAGGGGTATGAAGCCAACTTCCTGGTCCTAAGCGACAACCCCCTACGCAACCTCCTCAAGATGCGGGCATCCACGCTTAAAGTGAAAGGCGGACAATTGCATAAATAATTACGCTCCATGGACAATTTGGATTAATTTTTGGTAAGAAAAAACACAAGGAATTCTTAATAATAATTTAAAAAGCATTCCTTTGGGCCGTCCGCCGGGAGGCCTTTCTTTGCGGGTCAATTCACCTTTTTTCACAATTAAAATTTCAATACGCCATGCTGTTTAATGAAGAACTCGAGGCTCTCGAGACCGATGCAATCATGCCTGCCTCTGAACTCGACGGCGATCAAGCCGAGGCCGACGAAGAAATGGCAGGGGACGAAGAAATGGACGAGGAGGAAGATGCCGAGCTAGCGGATGACGATGCCGACACGGACAAGGAAGAGGGAGACCTGGATGAACCCGCTGTTTAGTCCAAATGTTTGACTACCAAGCAGATAGTGGCCTCTCGGATAGTTCTGGGAGGCCGCTATTGTTTTGGTGCCAAAGTTAACTAATCTAACCGCTTGGCACCGGCTGGACAAGGAGGTCGTTGTAATGGGCAGGGGAAAAAATTGCGCTGGATCTCCCGCACCTTTAGCTCTGTGGGTTGCCTATGCTATCTCAAGATGCGAGGTTCTTATAACATTAATTTTCCGAAAAGGACGTACTCAGTCCCAACATTCTTCTTAGCCGGTCTTTTGGCAACCGATGCTGTCTACTTGCTGCCCGGCATGGCTGGGTGTAGCACAATCACCGTCCGGCGGTTTTGTTGGCGGCCCTCGGCGGTTTCGTTGGAGGTCATGGGATAAAATTCGCCCCGGCCAACGGGGGTCAGCTGGTTGGCATTCACATTATATTCCTGAATAAGGATGCGCACTACGTTCGTCGCCCGGGCCAGACTCCAGGCCCAAGTATCCTTCAGGACCTTAAGTTCTTTTGGCAGCCCGTTGTCCGTGTAAGCCACCACCTCAGCGTCCAGTTCGGGGCGACTGGTCAGCAAAATGGCCAGTGTGGTCAGTACGGACTTGGCTGTTGTGCTGATCTCCAGGCCCCTGGAATCAAAAAGAATTTTGTCTGGCAACACCAACGTCACGCCATCTGCCACCACCGCCACCACTACACCCGCACTTTCCTGTTCTTTCAAGGCCGTGGCCAGCATGCTTTGCAGCTCCTTCAACTGCTGCTGGTATTGCTGTTGGGGCTGCTGTATTTGCCGTAGTGTATCGTTGCACTGTGCTAAATTAACCTTGGCAGCGGCCAGTTCTTTTTCCAACGCCACTTTCTCCGAGACTAATATGCTCGCTGATTTGCCCATTTGCTGGATACACTCGGTGAGCTGGGCCGTAACCTGGGTAACCCGGGCTTCTTGGTTGCCCAGGGTACGGTTGAGCGACCCTACCTGCTCAGTCAGCTTAGCCGTTGCCGCTTTTCGGTCGGTGAGCTCTTGTTGCAGCACTTTCTCGCGGCCTTCCGATTCTGAGTGGGCCGCCAGTTCGGCGCGATACAGTTTTGGACGCACACAGGCAGCAGGGGCCAAAACCAACAGAAACAGCACGTAAGGGGGAATTTTCATCATCGGGAGGTCTAATGTTTGTCGGCAGCAAAAGTACATCGCTCGTCGGTAGCACCAACTTTTAGTTGGCAATAACCCGTCGTGCGCCAGGAGGCCGCTGGTAATCCTTACTTTTGCGAATTGCCAGATTACGTATTTCTTTATTCCATAATCACCCGCCATGCCTCT
>JAYUXG010000030.1:0-12711 GCA_043753125.1 Saprospirales bacterium
GCGATGCCCCTGAAATGGTCTGCAATAATTTTGCCGGCACTTTTGTCCTGGGTCAGGCTGGAGTTAACACCCAATCGAACGACCTGACCCTCAACACCCTCTTTCTGTGTTTCGGCGACTCCATTTTTATTGACCACAACGGCGATGCTATCCTCACCGGCGACCCTGACCCAGCCACCCCCCCCGGCGTGGGCTGGGCCTTCTACGAATGTGCGCCCACGGTGACGGGCGATAGCCTAAAAAATATTGTGTTGGATCCTTGCATTCTGTTGGCCCCTACCGGTCTTCCAGTGTTGGGGATTGGCAATGCGGAAGGGGACATCTGGTTCTTTAACAGCGGTAGCTTACAGACGGCCTATAACAGTGGCAAGCCGGTGGAGCTGCATTTTGCCCCGATCACCATTGATGACTTCGGCATACCGCCTACCTACGAGTCCCCCCAAGTGGGTGCTCCCCCCGGTCCCTGCGTGAACGCGAATACAGCGGTCGAATTTTCGGTAGTCTATCTTAATGCCATTACCGCAACGGGTATTGCGACTAATTTTGCCAACAACGACTGCCTGGGCAAGTTCCGCGTGCGGGGCGGTTTCCCCGAATGGGACCAGACCGCTCAATACACCATCAACATTGAGCTGGCCGGCACCCCCAGCGTAAAAGCCCTGATTCATACTTCCGCCAGCCAGTTTTTCCACAGTGCGGACATCATATTTTCGGTATCGCAGCCTGGCACGTACAACATTACCATAGAAGACGGTAAGAGCTGCGGCTATATGTTTACGATGGACATGAGCAGCTGCAACCCAGTGGACAATGTTGTCTTTATCCTGCCCGAACTGAGCTCCCCACCGGGCAGCCAAATCTGTGTGCCCCTGACCGTGGAAAATTTCGATAACATCGTCAGTACCAATCTGTCTTTGCAGTGGGACCCGACGGTGTTGCAATACACCGGAGTACAAAATTATCCCTTCCCTTCCGTACCCCCTAATGTGTTGAATGAGCAACTGGTTATTCAGGGGCAGTTGGGCGTAGCCTTAAACGAGAGTTCCGGCACCCCGTTCAGTGTAGTCAATGGCGGGACCCTGTTTGAAGTTTGTTTCAACGTGATCGGCCAATTGGGCGAATGCACTCCCTTGTCCATTATTAATACGCCGACGCAAGTGGGCATCGAAGACGAACAGGGCAATCAACAGGCCATTACTGCCGATATCGGCGAAGTCTGTGTCAATTTTACCCCGCTGGCCGTTACCGTAGAGTTCGTCGATTCTACCTGTTTGGCCACGGCGGACCTAAAAGTTACCGTGACTGGAGGTCAGGCACCTTATGATGTGATTGTGCAAACCGTCGGGGGGCCTAGCCTACTGGGCAGCATCCCCAACAGTGGCGAAATGTACACGATTCCCGACGTTCAGAATGGTACTTACGTGGTTCGGGTGATTGACAACAATGGTAGTGGCCAGGAAATAGTCACCACCATCACATTGAACCTGACCACGCTCGGCGTGGCCCTGGATTTGACCAAACTACCGTCTTGTAATGGTGGCTCGGATGGTGTGATCACGGCAAACGTATTTGTGGGCAGCACGCCCGCCCCCGACTTGACGGCCTTCACCTATACGTGGTTGCCGGACAGTATCAGCCAAAATAGCCCCTCCATTGATAGCCTGGCGGGTGGCGTAGTGTATTACGTAACGGTGACTGACAATAAAGGCTGTATTGCCGTTGCTTCCGGCACGCTGGGCCAGCCAACCAAACTCAGCGAACAGTCGGCCATGGTGACGGATGCCACTTGCACCGGTGTGGAAGATGGCGGCATCACTTATATCATGGAAGGCGGTACCCCATTCCCAGGTTCAGAATATCAGTTTACGTGGGCCTATGCGCCCACCACGGCCGACACAGCCGGCGTTTTTCCCAATCTGACCACCAATCCCAGTGTACTTACCCAACGGCCCGCAGGATTTTATTACCTCACCGTGACGGATGCCAGCGGCTGTACTTTTAGCCCCGCAGAGCCACTGGAAATAAAGAATTTACGGGTTGTAGAAATTAAAGTTACCGAGTTGCTTGGCACTTCGTGTTTTGGCTTGGCCGATGGAAGCGTCAGTATCGAGGTAATTTCCACGCCAGCGGTTCCAAACCCCACCTTCTTTTTTATCTGGATACCAGACGCAACGGGTACGGAGAACAACACTGCCACGACCTCTATGCTGTCTGGTCTGCCTGCGGGCACTTATGGCTTACTGGCGGCGGATGCGGTTGGTTGTGGCGACACGACCATCGTGATGATTAAGCAGCCCGACCGATTTACGCTGGATACCGCCGCACTGGTGAACCCTACCTGTACCAACTTAAATGACGGTTTGATCCGGTTATCGACCACTGGAGGCACTGGGCTGGGCAATACTTTCACTTATATGTGGACTCCCACCGGCTCCACGACCCAGGAAAATGCCAATCTGACCGCTGGCACGTATAGTGTGACTGCCAGCGACGCCAACGGCTGCTCCGACTCGCTGAGCTTTGTGCTGGCTTTGCCGCCGCCGCCCGCGATCACGAAGGTGGATTCGACTTCCGTAAAATGCGGCGGCGATGGTTGCCTTACCGTGACCGCGCCCACCGGCTCGTCCTTTATTTGGCAAAATATTGCCGACAGTACCACGGTCAGTACCACGGCGCAGGCCTGTAACCTGTCGGGCGGCATTTATTCGGTAGAGGTACGGGATGCCAATAATTGCGTCACGGTGGACACCTTTGCTTTGGACTCGGTGGATATGCTGTTCTTCTCGGATACGTCCTTTACGCTGCCCAGCTGTTATGGCGAGAGCAATGGCATAATCAGCGTAGGCGTAATGGGCGGTAGTACCCCCTATACATTTTTGTGGACGCCTACCGGCCAAACGGCCAGCACCCTGATCCAAGCCAAAGCGGGTTCCTATGTGTTCCAGGTCACCGATGCCAATGCCTGTATCTTGGCCGATACCTTCCAACTCCTCGACGCGCCACGTATTGAGTATAGCCTGATCGACAGCAGTTATAAGGCGGCCACTTGTGCCGACAGTTGCAATGGCCAGGCCGCACTGGAAGTACATTATATCTTTGATGGGAATGTGCTGGGTGGCGTGTTCCGTTTCCTGTGGGACGATGGCAATACGGACTCGTTGCGGACGGACTTATGCCCAGGTATTCACAGCGTAACGATCACCGATGGCAACAATTGCTTTACCATCGGGACGATTGCCATACAAAGCCCTGACTCGCTCACCGCGACCTTTGTCACGATGCCGGTTACTTGTTTCGGTGGCAGTGACGGGTCCTCTATTTCTGCCGGGGGAGGTGGCAGTGGCGCACCATTCCAGTATGCCTGGAGCAATAGCGACTCCACTGCAACTATTAGCAATCTACCGGCCGGGACTTACATGGTAACGATCAGTGATGTGAATGGTTGTCCAGGGGTGTTTAGTACTGAGGTGACCCAACCCGATTCCATTATTTTGGTACCAACGGTCGGTGAGATCACCTGCTTTGGCCAAAGCGACGGCGACATCAGTGTAGTCGTCTCCGGCGGTAATCCCGGCGTGTTTACTTATGCCTGGTCAGATGGTACCAATGTGCTTGGCACCACCAACCCACTGGAAATGTTGTCCGCTGGCACCTACTCAGTCACGGCAACCGATGCAAAGGGCTGTACTGGGGTCTTGGGAAACATCGTGCTACCGGACGCAGTACCCGTGCAAGGTAGCTATTTGCCGCTCGATACCCTGCAATGCAATGGCGACGAGACCACCTTGAACATTGATGATATTTCCGGTGGTGCTGGCGGTCCTTACCAGTACAGCCTGGACTTTGGGGTGACGCTCAACCCAGATTTTCCGATCAACATTGGCGGCGGCGAACACTACATCACCTACTTCGACCGCCTGAATTGTGAATTTACCGACACCATCACTGTGCCTGAGCCAGCACCGATCACTGTGACCTTCGATCCCGCCGTTATTGAGCTGGAACTGGGCGATTCCATACCACTTCGGCCCATCATCACTGGTGCCAATCCGAATGATTTGACTTTTGTGTGGACGCCGGAACAGTTTCTGTCAAACCTGAATTCGCTCAATCCGACTGTCTATACGTTTGAATCGCAAGCATTTACATTGGTTGTCACGGATCTAAAAGGCTGTGTGGGCACCGGCTCTGTCGTAGTGGACATCGATCCGAATCGCAACGTGTACATCCCTAACGTATTCATCCCCGGCAATCCGCGGGGGCTGAACGATCACTTCAACCCGATGATCGGGCGGGGCGTGGAAATGGTTAGCTATATGCGGGTCTACGACCGTTGGGGTTCCCTCCTGTATGAGCGCACTTCCTTCGTTCCGGACGGGGACAACTTCTCCGAAGGCTGGGACGGCAAATACGATGGCAAGTATGTCAATCCCGGCGTGTACGTGTACGTAGTAGAAGCCCGTTTCCTGGATGGCAAAGTGCTGCTATACCGGGGCGACGTGACGGTAGTACGGTAAGTTAATGTGGTCAATGTCAAATCATTGATTAGGAACGTGTAAAAAATAAGTTGTGAACTTTCACCACCCAGTATGTCATTCCGACGATAGGAGGAATCTTGTACAGGTAAGTGATAATCAACCACTTGAGTAGATTCCTCCTAGCGTCGGAATGACAACTCAGATAAGCAACATTATGCTAATTTATTGTTTGCTTGTTCCTTAAATGTTGAAACTGGCGGCAAGAAGAGCGATCTTCTTGCTGCCAGTTTTCTTTAAGGGGCAGATAAATTATAGTAAAAGTTGAAATGTTGAGAATGTTGAAGGGTTGAGAAATATTTGATTGCCAGCCCGTTATAGGTTCATTCTATTCAAAACCACTTTGCGTTGACTATAAGGAGGTGCCGATAGAATAATCTTGGCCGCAATCAGCCTTTGATGAATAGATAAAATCCCCCGACGTTCCATTAAGAAACAACGGGGGATTGGCAGTGCCGGAACAGCCACAAGGCTCGCTTACGCCTCCGGATAAGTAGGCGGATTCTTGCGCTCATAAAAGTACGAACCCAACATACCAAGACCGCCGAATAAAGCGATGAGGGCAAAGAAAACGCCCGTCCGGGTTCTGTCGGAAACATCAACGGACATATTCTCGGTAATCAACAAGGCAAGCAGTAGCCCGATGCCTGCCCCCACGAACATCAGCCCGTTTTTAAGGGTCTGCGAGGGGTTGAGCCGCTTGTTCTTATCCTTGGGGTTCATACCGCGCTCGATCATCGCCATGTTCTCTTTGTTCTCGAGGTAGCGAACTCCCCAGATCATGCAAAAAGTGGCGATCGGTAGGACGCCAAAAAGAAAAAAGATTGCCATTGAGCCTTCCATAGCCTAAGTAATTTTGTAGTGAATTGAAAAAGGATTTTTGTTTGCTGATGTCCATCTGACAGCCAATCTGGAAAGCAGGTTACACGTGGAGGCTCTTTTTTAAAAGAAAATGGGCAAAAGGCGGCTTGCCTTTTACCCATTTTTTGTTTTTCCGATAAAAACACCCTCTTACCGGCCTCCGCTACGGCGCAGGTTCTGGCGTTCGGTTTTGCGCTCGCGCATGGCCTGAAGCTTTTTCACCAAACCCTCGCGGAACTCGCGCTCGGCAGTGGGCAATTTCGCGATCTTGCGAATCGGCAACACTTTGCGCAAACGGGTGGCCAAGTCTTTTTCCAAATCAATCTCCCGCTGACGCACCTCGAAGTGCCTGCGCACGTACTCCTCCACTTCCGCGTCGCTCAAGCCGTCCAGTGGACGGTCAGGCTTCATTTGTTGCTGGAGCTTCTCCCGGTTGGCGGTGTATTCGTTGAAAAGTGGCCAGAAAGACTCCGCCTCGTCCGGCGTCAACTGCAATACTTCGGTATAGACGGCTACTCGGTAGGTACGGATGCGATCAGCGGGCCTATTACCTTCTGGCGGGCCTTGCGCCAAGGCCTGACTGGCAGATAACAGTAAGGCAAGAAAAAAAATGCACTTCATAGTGGCAATAATTTGTAGAGAATGTGGAGAAAATTAAAGTAGTTTTTCCAAATCTTCGTCGCTCAGTCCATCCAACAGATTATCCAAATCTTCGGGGCGCAGGTCGTCCAACGCTTGCTGCCGCTTCGATCGGTACGGGGAAGGCTTGGGGGTGGTCACTTCTGGAGTGATGTCGTCGGCTTCTACGGATGGGAGCGCGGCCAGCTGTTCCGTATCGAACTCATGCACGTTTTCCAGCACGTAGGTTTCGATCTCGTCTTCGCTCAGATCAGGCATAGTTACCTGAGCCAGCAAGGGCGACTGGTGCGCAGCAGAGGCAGCATGAAAAAACCAAACTGCGGCCCCCATTAACGCCAAGCCAGCAGCCAGGGTGGTCAGTGCGCGAGGCCATAGCCGAATGGATAACCTGATTGACCGATGGACGGTCGGGCTGGTCAATAGCCAGGGTTGACGAACGATCAGCTTGCCCAACAGGTTATGCGGTTGATGAGGCACTTTGCTATTGGTTGACCACGGTTGGTGGTCAACCAAAGCACCCAGCCGACCAAAAACTTGGGCTTCCATATTGTCGAAATAGCCTTCCGGAGTACTCAAACCATCGCCCTGCCGTTTCAGGCCACGCAGCAAAGGAGAAATATCATGCAGTTCATCATCCAGATTTTCCATATCTAATAAATATGATTATGCGATTAATGGGTTAAAAATGAGTGCTGATTTTCAGGCAGTTAGTATAAGACTTTCCATCCCGACAAATCGGGATGGAAAGTTTAAAAGAATGCACTGGCAATCAAATTTTTCTCAACTTTTTACCCGCCGAAGCCTTTTTCAGGCGAAGGAGGGACTTCAACATTCTCCACTTTTACTATATTAATCCTCCGCTTCCCGAAAAGCCGCCTCGATTTTCTTGGTAGCGTGGTGAAAAGAAGCCTTCAACGCGCCCACCGAAGTACCCAGCAAAGTCGACATTTCCTCGTAGGGCATTTCGTCGTAATAGCGCAAATGGAACACCTGCCGTTGCTTATCCGGCAGCTGCGCAATGGCTGCTTGAAGACGCAGCTGCAAATCATCCCCATCGAACCACGGGTCGGCCTGTAGCCGCCCTGCCGCCAGCGAAGCCGCATCATCCAGCGAAGCAGATGCATACCGGGCCTTGCTTTGCAGGTGCGTTAAGGCTTCGTTGGTCGCAATTCGGTACAGCCAAGTGTATAGTTTGGACTTGCCCTCGAACTGCAATACGCCCCGGTAAACCTTGATGAACGTGTTTTGCAACACATCGTCGGCATCCTCATGTACCAACACCAGACGCCGGATATGCCAGTACAGCCGTTCGCGGTACTGCGCCATCAACTGACGGAATCCGCGCTCGAACGTAGGCACGGCGCGCAATAGCGCGATAATCTGTTCGTCCGTTTGGTTAGTCGCCAAGGTTGGATGCAAGCTGCCAGATTTTTGCTGATTATGACCAATGTAGGGCCGTTGGGTTTAATGGAACAACAAAAAAAATCGCCAGACCGCTATGTTGCGATCTGACGAAAACAAGTATATTTTGGTTAAAAGAGGCTGGGTGGTTTTTATGTTCGATAGACCGCGTTCCGTCTTTTCCAAACTATGCTGCGTGGTGGCGATTAAAAGTTGGCAGTTTTACTTAGGCAGCGGTCTGAAAGAGGTTCATCTGACCATTGTGTTCGACGACGTCCAGCAAGCGAGCATATTTCAGCTTATGCTTACTATTGGTACGCAACGCGATGAGTTTGGCCAGTTCAAGCGTGAGATAAAAGTCCTCCAGCGGTTCGCCGGGACGGGGCCGCTTGGCATAGTCACGGTACAATTGTGGTCGACGGATGCCATCGGGGAATTCGTACACGTCGCGCATCCAGCGGCGTACCTGAACACCATATTGGCGCACCGGCAATTTGAGGGCGGCATGAAAATTAGAAGCGGTGACAACCTTGGTTCCTTTCCTACTTTCCAAAACTTCGAGTTCCATAACTGTCTCGTTTTGTGAGCGTTGCTGTTTTGTTTCCTAAAAACACTACAAAACTAAACAAGTTGTTTTTTAAAACAAAAATTTTGACATATTTATTTGGAAAAAATTTAGATAATCAACCTAATTAACTGTATGTCAATTAATTAGGTTAAAACATTTTTCTCTAAAACAACTATGAAAGGGAGGGCAAGAGCGTTTTTCAACATTTTATTTAGAATCTTTAATAAAGGAACCTACAGAGCCACTAGTGGAATAGTTTGCATTCGGTGTCCACCAGGCCCGTCCAGATGCACTTGCAGGAAACCCAGCCAGCCGCTCGCCGATGCTGCCTGCGGCAGTTCAAACGGTAAGCGTAGCGTGCCCGCCGGTGCATCCGGCCACTCAAAAGCGGCCAATTCCTGCCCCTGTGCCGACCATACCCGCCCGCGCAACTGGCCCGCAAACGGCAAGGTCAGCACCAAATGTGCCGCGCCATGCATAGGTTGTGGTGACACCCGCAGGCCCAAGTCCGGATACACTGTTGGCGCACTACTGGTACCAACCGAGCAGTTGGAAGCCACCAACGGACACCAGGTACGATTGGCCAACGTACAATCGAGGATGTAAGGATTGGGCTTGCCTTCCTGATAGGCAGCTATGCGCCAGGTCTTCACCAGTTCTGCCGCATCAGCGGGGTCTTGCCGGTTCCACTCGCACAAAGTGGGCCGTTGAATCTCGAAGAAATTGGGATCGGCGGTGTTGGCCTGGTTGCGATACATGGTATAGAAATAAAACACTGCCCGCGCTATATCCCCTTTGACCAGCTCGCGTGGCTCGAAGGCATCGTTGCGCGTCTCGGTGTAGCCATCTTTGTTTTCGGTCGGGATACTGAACTGCACAATGTCGCGGATGAACCATTTCTGGGTTTGTGCGTCGGGTATTTCCGCAAATGGACTGGTCAAACGGGCATCGTTGACCGGGATGCGGGTGGGAAACAAATGGTGCATATCGCTATACGCATTGGTGCCCTGGGTGGCACCCTTGCTCTGCGGATAGGAGTGTTCGGTGTTCATGCCATTGGGTCCGCCGCCTTGGAACACGTACTGGGTTGGATCTTGCGTGGGGTCAAGGTAGAGCGCGTGGCCGCTATAGATGCAACGCAGGGTATCATCGTCTTTGGCCAACACTTTGGCAAAGAGCGTGTCGCGGGCATGGGCGTAGTCCAGCACCACCTGGGGCCGGTAGCCATCAAACAAGCTATCCAACAGGGGCTGGCCGCTTATGCCGGGGAACACAGGTGCAAAGGATTGGCTTTGGAGCCGGGTACTGATTAGGCACAAAAAGGCAAGCAGGCAAAAAAGACGGGACATATAAGTTAAGTAGTTTGAAAGCGCAAAGGTACGTCCTGACGCTAACCCTACTCATTCCTTTTCCACAATGCCTTCCTAACGCGTCAGCAGGGATTTTGAGACCAGTGATAAAGTAGAATTGTTGGAACAGTTCGCTATGGCGTGGATCAATCTTGCCATTATGCAAGGGCATGGGCGAGACATTGCTTTTCGGGTAGTGCGGCGATAGCGAGCGCGGCATATAAGCCGTAATAAGGTCACCATTTTCCTCAAATTGCAATCCCCGCCCGCTGATAAATAAAGTGCATCAACCAAGCTGGTCCGATCAACAGGAACTGCAAGTCCTTTAAAAACGAAGGCTTTTTACCCTCCACTTTATGGCCCCAAAACTGCCCAATCCAGGCCAGCACGAACAGGGCAATGCTTACTTTCCAAAGCGTGGCACCGCTGTTTTCGATCTGTTGGCAGAGGAATAGGCAAAGTAGCGCAAAAAAAGCCATGCCCGCCGCTAAAGTAGGCGACAAGCGGATATAGTAAACCAGTAACAAAAGCAGGGCAACCATGGCCACATTGAGCGGCAGGGTGGGCGTGAGCATCAGTCCACCGAGCTTGATGCTGTACAGCAATCCCACGACGGAAAAGAAAATGATTGGTACGCAGATCCAATGCACTATTTTGTTGGTCGGGTTGCGGTGGCTCTCGCCGTATTCATCCAAGAGGCTTTCAATCGTGCGCATAAGCGAAGCAAATTTGGTAAAGGCCCAATAGCAGGCCCACAAATGTAACAAAATCTGACTTGTTGAGAATCATGAAGTTGTTGGGGTTTTTACTGGCAGGAACGGGCATTTCTTTATTTTCCCCATCTCTTTTTGACAGCTTCTACTGCTTCGCCAGGCGGCATGATTTTTTAAACCTTTTCGCTCAAAAAACGACCATTATGGCTAAGCAACCCGATCCCACGCCCAACAAACTCCACCAACCTGCGCACGACCCCGCCGCCAACCGCGAAAACCAGGACCTGGATTTCCCCGGCTATCCGCACCACCCGGCCAGCGAAGATATTTTGAGTGCCAACAGTGACTTTGAGCGTACCGATGTAGATGTTGAGGAGTTTTCACGGGCCACTTGGACGACTGCCCGCGATCAGGCCGTCAGTCAATTGGACACAGAAAAACGGCCCGATCTGGCCACCAACGACTTGGCCGATGTGCTGCCGGGATTGGAGACCAACGCTACGCCTAAAGTTACCGATCCGAAGGCGGAAGTCACCGAAGACGACTTAGTGCTGCTTGGCGATCCATATCTCGATCAAGATGGTGGTGACGACGAATTAATGGACAACTACCAAGGCCTCGACGATACGGATTTGGATGGTGACCCTTTGAATGAATATGCTGGTAGTGTATCGGCTACGGGGTCTGATCTCGATATGCCCGATGTAGAACTCGACAACGCAGGCACGGCTTTGACGCTGGAAGATGAGGAAAATGATTATTTTAGCCTGGGTGCCGACAAGGATTCTCTAGAAAATGACCAAGCAGGCGATAATTTTCAAGGGGTTTAAATTAATGGGGAATGTTTTACACAAAGCGAGATGTAGCAAAAGTGGGCAGGGTAAGGAGATCAGGAATTTTCCTTCGCCCTTTATACCTCAGTGGGCAGAGAGTTGAGAAATTTTTGATTACCAGCCCATTATAAATTCATGCTGTTCACATCCACTTTGCGTATCGATTATATAGTCCAATTGGCATAATTTTTTAAGAGTAGCGATAACGTTTAGTTCTTTTATTATGCCGCTTAACAATGGCTACTATTCACCAACCTATTTTCACATTTTAAACAACCATCGCCATGCGCAACATACTGTATATCATCGCCGTCATTCTATTGGCAGGCTGGATCTTTGGAGCGTTTTTCTCTGCGGCAGGCAGCATTATTCATCTTTTATTGGCATTGGCCATCGCTTCTGCTATTTTTGGAGCCGTCCGTCGTAATACCATCGCTTGAGCGATTTTAGGCTCCATTGGGTGCGTTCCAAGATTATCGCGCCAGACTAACGGGAGTGACACTTTTTAAAAGTGTCACTTCTTCCTTTTTTAAAACGACAGTTTAAGACTTCCATACCCATTTCAATAAACGTAGTCATACGGTTTGGCTCAAGGCGAGCAGATATTTGTCCACGTATTCCTGTTTGCGCTTCAGTTGGTATTGCATCACGAAGCGCGGGTGTTCCAACGGAACTATTTTTTTGAAAAACTTATACTGGGCGTTTATTTTTTCGATGAAATCAGCGTTGCGCAGCCCCAGACTAAAACATACGTCCCGGTACACGCCAAATTCCACTATTTGATGCAGACTAGCCACCATGAAATCAGATACTGCAGCCAGTAGTGGCTTGCTATCATAATAGTTGTAGTTAACTTCTTTGCCATCCGGAGCCACTTTTGTAAAACCGAGTGGACAGATGGAATGAATAAAAAAGTCCGCGTAAAAGCGAGTGGGACCACCGTAGGCATTGATCACGTCGTACACAAATACTGAGGAAGGTTCGTGGGTAGCGCGGCCCGTATAGGCAATATCACACTGGCTGGTCAGTCGCTTGGTGTCAGTAAACGGGATACCGGTCACCCCGCCGCCAAAGCGGCCCGGGTTGATGCCTAGAATCAAGTGGCGTTGCTGCTGATCATTATAAAATTTCTGATAAAAGGCTGTTGCCGTAGCTTCCACTCGGATATCCTCCCGAAAGGGGTTCATCATGCGGATGCCGTGTGGCAAAGGGTCACGGAAGACCAATTGTCGGTTGAAAGCCAGAACTTTATCGGCGAAGGTCATCTTTGTCAAGATTGTATATCCATTATACTACCTTTTTAGAAACATACCTCTTGATTCTGGTAGCGTGTTTTTAAATCCAAATTTCTCATACAACTTGGACGCCTCTCCGTCCGCAATCAAACTAATGTAACAAGTTTCCGACAGTTCATTTTCAATAAAATTCATGATGTCTTGCATAATTAATTTTCCAATTCCTTTGTCTTGCCAAGCAGAAAGTACGTATATGTCCACGACTTGACAAGCAGTGCCGCCATCACCCACCAGCCTGCCCATGCCAAGGCACTCGTTATGTTCATTCTTTGCCAATACAGAATGCAATGAATTATTCAAACCAATTTCGGTGGCTTTGTCTCCCTTTGCCGACAAACCAGTTTGGATTCTTAGATCCTGATAAATATGGTTTGGAATTCTTTCGTTTGATAGCTGTACTATAGTAATATATAAGGGATATTTTGTAACTGTTTAGCACCCGAAGGGTGCGACATATAAATCAGCGGTGCTGCAGACAGCACGAAGTTCCTTGAAAACATTGAGTTGATGCTTACGA
>JAYUXG010000031.1:0-2138 GCA_043753125.1 Saprospirales bacterium
CTAGCGCAGGCCCAGGAAGATGGTGCCAAGCTGGCCAAGAGTGCTGGCAAGGCCCTGACCAGTTACAATATCGACCGCGCCAATAACGCTACCAAACTGGATGAGGCCAAGCAAAAAATCAGCGAGGCCCTTAAAACGCCGGAAGCACAGGCTTTGGCCTCGGCCTGGATCACGAAGGGCGACATTTATTCGACGTTGCTGGAGCGTGATATGGCCATGCGCGCGATCAAGCCCGATGCGCCCTTATCGGGTGATAACGATGCGCTCGAAGCCTTCAATGCCTATCAGAAAGGCTATGAACTGACCGAAAAAAAGTACGAAAAGAGCGATGCTTTGAAAGGCATCATTGCCGTACAGTCGGGTCTGATCAATGTTGGGGTGTCCAAATATGAGGCTAAAGAGTATGAAAAGGCCTATTTGTCGTCGCTGGCGGCCCTTAAGAGTCACGAAATGTTGACCGCTGGAAAAGAGACGAGTATTTTTGGTGAGCAAGCCAAGATTGAAGACCAAGAGTACTTTACTGGCCTGGCTGCTATGCTGGCTGGTCGTAATGCGGAAGCGATGCCCTACTTTGATGCAATGGTCAAGAAAGGGACAGACAAAGCGGAGGTGTACGAGTCGCTGTACGCCACGAAAATGGCCCTGAACGATATGGAAGGAGCAAAAATAACCTTGGCCGAAGGCCGAAAGAAGTTCCCCGAAAATGCTGGCCTGCTCTTTGCCGAAATCAACAATTATTTGAAGGAAGGAAAGCTGGATGAGTTGACCGATCGCCTCAAGCAAGCGATCAAGCAGGAGCCAGACAACGTGAGCCTGTACATCAACTTGGGCAATGTGTATGATAACTTGCAGCAGCGGGAGGTAAAAGCCAAAAACGACGTGAAGGCCACCGAGTACTTCGAGGAAGCTAAGAAAAACTACATGATGGCGGTGGAGAAAGATGCAAAAAGCCCCGACGCGCACTATATGCTGGGCGCACTGTACTACAACAAGGCGGCAGGTATCAATCAGGAAATGACCACCCTGGACAACTCGCAGGCAGCCCTGAAGCGCTATAAAGTGCTGAACGACCAGATGTTAGGTCTTTTTGATCAAGCCCTGCCCCATTTTCAAAAAGCGGAAGGCCTGGACCCGAACGACTTGAATACTCTGCTGGCCCTGAACGAGATTTATGCCCGCAAAGAAGACGAACTGTCCCTGGAATTTAAAAAACGCCTGGACATTGTGAAGGGCGGCGGTAAAAATGACGCGCCGCACTTCAAGATGTAAATGCACCTTTTGTTAGTAGAAACAGGAGCTGTCCCGAAAATCCGGGACGGCTCCTGTTGTTTTGGGGGCAATAGGTATAGGTACGTTTTGTTTGTCATTCCCAATGCTGTTAAACCGAATACCAATGGCCTCCACGCCAAAACTCCACGCTCCTCCAACTTTTTCCATCATTACGGTCGTGTACAACGGTGCCGCACTATTGCCAGGCACTATGCAAAGTGTACTGCAACAGTGCTATCCGCATATTGAGTATATAGTGGTAGATGGTGCCTCCAAAGACAATTCGGTGGCCATTATCCGTGATTTCGCCGCCCAACTGCCTCAGCTCCGCTGGATTTCGGAACCAGACCGAGGCCTTTATGATGCGATGAATAAGGGACTGCATCTGGCCACCGGCGATTTTATATGGTTTCTCAACAGCGGCGACCATTTGCATGCCGCCGACACGGTAAAGCGTTGCGCCGCGCTGGCCACCGCGCAAACCGATGTACTGTATGGCGAAACGATGCTGGTGAACGATGCCCGTTTACCAGTCGGGACAATGAGCGAGCTCAGCACCCGTCGTTTGCCCGCCCGCCTGCATTGGCGCGACTATTTAAGAGGTATGTTGGTTGTTCACCAGTCGTTTGTGGCCCGCCGCAGCCTCGCTCCCGCCTATCGTACGGATAGCCTTTGCGCCGATTATGATTGGTGTATCCAGATTTTGAAACACAGTCGCAAGTCAGTCAATACGAACTTGGTGTTGACCGATTATTTGATGGGTGGCCTTTCCAAACAGCGTCATCGCCAGAGCTTGCGCGACCGTTTCGCCGTGATGCGCGAACATTTTGGCCTCTTCCCTACCCTGCTGGCGCATGGCTGGATAGTGC
>JAYUXG010000032.1:0-2135 GCA_043753125.1 Saprospirales bacterium
CTTTTCATCGGATTGAAGGTCAGGTCGCCCGCGATGGCGAAAGCCGTCACGATCTCCGGGCTGGCTACGAAAGCGTGGGTGTTTGGGTTGCCATCGTTCCGGCCAGTGAAGTTCCGGTTAAACGAGGTCATAATCGAGTTCGGACGCTTCAGGTCATCGATGTGTCGGCTCCACTGCCCGATGCACGGACCGCAGGCGTTGGCCAGCACGAGGCCACCGATCTGCGAAAAATCGGCGAGCAGCCCATCGCGCTCGGCCGTATAGCGCACCAGTTCCGAGCCGGGGGTGATGGTAAACTCGGACTTGGTTTCCAAGTTCTTTTCCGTTGCCTGGCGGGCGATGGAAGCCGCGCGGGTGAGGTCTTCGTAAGAGGAGTTGGTGCAGGAACCGATCAAACCTACTTCCAGACGGGCCGGATAATTGTTTTTTCGCACCGCCTCCGCAAATTTGGACAGCGGCCAGGCCAGATCGGGCGTGAAAGGGCCGTTGATATGCGGTTCTAGCTTCGATAGATTGATCTCAATAACCTGATCGAAATACTGTTCCGGATGGGCGTAGCATTCCGCATCGCCGGTGAGGTAGTCACCCACGCGGTTGCACATAGAGGCTACTTTTGCGCGACCAGTGGCCTTGAAGTAGCGGGCCATACTCTTGTCATAGCCAAAAACGGAAGTCGTGGCTCCGATCTCGGCCCCCATGTTGCAAATGGTGCCTTTGCCAGTCGCGCTCATACTCTGGGCACCAGGGCCAAAATACTCGACGATGGCTCCCGTGCCACCTTTTACGGTCAGGATGCCAGCCACTTTCAAGATGACGTCTTTTGGCGCAGTCCAGCCGCGCAACTTGCCGGTCAGGTGGACACCGATCAATTTTGGCATTTGCAGCTCCCAGGCCATACCACTCATCGCATCCACGGCATCCGCACCGCCGACACCGATGGCCACCATGCCGAGGCCGCCCGCATTTACGGTATGCGAGTCAGTGCCGATCATCAAGCCGCCGGGAAAGGCATAGTTTTCCAATAAAATCTGGTGAATAATGCCGGAGCCAGGCTTCCAGAAGCCGATGCCATATTTCTGGCTGACTGTACTGAGGAAATCAAAGACCTCTTTGTTTTTGCTCAAAGAGGCCACCATATCTTTATCGGCACCCGCCTCGGCCACAATGAGGTGGTCGCAGTGGACGGTGCTGGGTACAGCCACCTTTTTGCGGCCACAGGTCATGAACTGGAGCAGGGCCATCTGCGCCGTCGCATCCTGCATAGCGACGCGGTCTACCTGAAAAAATACGTAGTCGCCACCGCGTTGGTATTCTCGCAAAGGATTGTCGGGGTGAAGGTGGGCATAGAGAATTTTTTCCGCCAGGGTCAGTGGTCGCTTCAAATAGGCTTTGGCCGCATCCACGCGGGCGGGATATTGTTCGTAGAACTCCCGCAGCATTTTCAGGTCAAAAATCATGGTGCTTCAAATAAATTAAAAAGGCAAAAAGCAAATGGAGCGTAGCGACATCCCTGATTTTTATCGGGAAGGCAAACTGGCAATCAAAACCAACACTGTACGCAAGCCCTTCTTTTTAACAAGAGAGCGGGCAAATGTAGGGATTTCACTGGCGAGATTGGAACCAGCAAGGCAGCAAAAAGTTAGCATTAATTGCATAAAAACGTCGCTTCTCCGCAATTTCGCCGCTGTAAGCTCTCCGTGCGTCCTACCTTGCGGAATATTTCCGGCTTCACCACCCGTTTACCCATCCGTCCGCCATGCAAGTCGTCGTTTACGGCAAACAATACAAAGACAAAGATCTGCCCTACATTCAGGCGGTGTTCGATGCGCTCTACGCCGAAGGAGTGACGACTTACGTGTACGCGCCCTATCTGCGCGACATTGAGGCAATCGTACAATTTCCCGGTCCCTACGCGCCCTTCGACGACTTCCGCGACTTTCGCATCCATCGCATCGACTTTGTGGTGGTGCTCGGGGGCGACGGCACCATGCTCAACGCCGTCACCCTCGTCCGGGATGCCGGGGTGCCGATGTTGGGCATCAATTTGGGGCGTATGGGCTTTTTAGCCAGCATCGAAAAAGCGCATATCCGCGAGTCCATACAAAAGCTTCGGCGCGGGCATTATTTGATCGAGG
>JAYUXG010000033.1:0-12677 GCA_043753125.1 Saprospirales bacterium
CGTGGACCCGGAGGACTTGGTCGCCGCCGTTCGTCGAGCTAGCCTCCCCAATGATCCCATCGTTTATCAGCATCAACTCGAGCAACTGCGCCATAACACGACCACGCGCAGCTTCGACCGCATCACCTTGAACACCGGCGACGGCCTGCTTTTTACCCGCCCGGACGAGATGGTACACCTGGAAGCCCGGGGCAATTACACCCTTGTTTTTTTGGAAAACGGGGAACGCCATTTGGCCGCCCAGCCATTAATCGTATTTGAAGAAATCCTGTCTTGTCCGCCATTCTTTCGGGCGCACCAGTCGCATATAGTAAACACGGGCTTTATACGCAAACTGGCCCGGGAAGACGGGGACAGTTTAGTGATGTTGGATAAATCCGTAGTGCCGCTGGCCCGGCGGCGCAAAGAAGCGTTTGTCGAGCTGATGGGAGGGAGCAGGCGGTTGTAATTGGTAAATGCTATTTATCAAAAATAGCGCTTGGAAACCCACTGCCGCCTTTGGCCACTTTTATAAAATGCGGAACGGTGTTGCGTCGAATCTTCTGCCAAGCCTCCTACCTTTGTCCCCCTCTACGTATCAGCAGAATCTATGCCCTTCCTATCCTTGCTCCTTTTTTCCAACAAGACGCCCGTTAACGGCAAGTTCAGCGAACTGCGCCCCGAACTGATCTTAGCGACCATCGAAAAGCTGGAGCGGCGCATTGGGGATCGTTTCCCAGACTCCGGCTTGCAACGGGTATGCAGCGAATTCCGGCAATTGGCTGGGGAAGCGGAAGAAGTGGCGCGACGGTTAGGCCCTCCGATCTGGCCGGTCCGGGTCGTAGCCTTGGCGGCTGGCGCATTGATCGTGGGTTTGGTGTTCTGGGCATTGGGGCAGGTGGCGCGGCATTTCACCTTCGATCCAAAGCTCATTCCCGACCTGTTACAAGCCTCCGAGGCGGCGATCAATGAGCTGATCTTTTTGGGCCTGGCTCTCTACTCACTGCTTGGGCTGGAGACCCGCTTAAAAAGACGGGCTGCCCTCAAGGTGCTGCACCAGCTGCGCAGCATTGCGCACGTGGTGGATATGCACCAACTCACCAAGGACCCGGCCTATCTGCTCTCCGAAATGAAGGACACGAAATCATCCCCAGAGCGCAACCTGACCCGGCACCAACTGACCCGTTACCTCGACTACTGCTCCGAGTTACTGGCATTGGATGCCAAGATAGCGGCACTGTTTGCCCAGAATATGGAAGACCCGGTGGTGCTGGGTGCAGTGAACGATTTGGAGCTATTAGCGCAGGGGCTGTCGGCCAAAATCTGGCAAAAAATCATGATTCTGGACTTGGCCGAAGACGACTAAAAAACATTTAATACGGTTTTGACGGCAAGATGACTTTAAAAATTGGCCATAAAGGCCTGTTTTTTGCCCTAAGCATGGCATCCAAGCGAATAATGGGCGGAAAGTTTGGTTAGGATTTTTGGCCATTCTACTTTTGTGCACTCCCAAACTTCTTGAAGGCCGAGATTTGAATAACAAGCCAGGAGATTCATCCGCGAACGAAGCAAAAATTCCGAACATTACACACCTTGCGTGTGGCTTTAATCCACTCTTCGTTCGCCGGCACATCTTCGGAAAAATGAGGCATCCTCCAAAATCAGCGGGGCTCTGCCATGATTGATCGCCTGGTAAAAAATAAATGTATGGGCAGGAAAGCAAAATTTGTTTACAACATTCACACCCTCAGCTACGAGAAAGTTGTAGTCCCTATCAAAACGAAAATCTGGCAAGCCTTCGGTTTTTTCTCCGTCGTACTCCTCACCTCTTTTGCTTTGCTGGCAGTCCTCTACACCGTGTTTCCATCCCCCCGGGAAAAGGAACTGGTGCGGGAAATAGGACAAATGGAATACAAATATGGCCAACTCAACGGCCAAGTGGAGGTCATGTCCAAAGTGTTGCGCAACGTACAGGATCGCGACGCCAACGTACACCGCGCCGTGTTCGGCATGAACCCCATCGACGAAGACGTCTGGTATGCTGGCGTAGGTGGTCATGAGGCCCACCCTGAATTGTCAGCCTTTAAATATGGTGGCGATGCGGTAGCCCGCTCGCTCGAAAAGGTAGACCTGCTCAGCCGTCAATTGATGGTGCAAAGCAAATCGCTGGATACTCTCCAACGAATGGCCAACAGCCAGTCCAAGATGCTGGCTTCTATCCCCAGCGTAAAGCCCGTCCGGGAAGACAAACTGCAGAAGAGCATCGGTACCCTCTCCGGCTTTGGATACCGCATCCACCCCATCTACAAGATCAACAAATTTCACGCCGGCCTGGACTTTCCGGCCCGCATCGGCACGGCCATCCAATCCACCGGCGATGGGGTAGTAGTCGAGACCGGCTGGCACCAAGGCTACGGCAACTGCGTGAAAATTAGCCACGGTTACGGCTACGAGACGCTGTACGGCCACATGAACAAAATTGTGGTCCACCCTGGCGAAGCCGTGAAAAAGGGTCAAAAGATCGGTGAAGTGGGCGACACCGGCCTTTCCACAGCACCCCACTTGCACTACGAAGTCCACCATAAGGGCAATCCCATCAACCCGATCAACTTCTGCATGGACAACCTGACACCAAAGGAGTACCAAATCATGGTCAACGTCGCCAATATGTCTAACCAATCTTTTGACTAATTTTTTTCGTTTAAAAGGTTGAATTGATGTAGATGGGAGTATAAATTTTTCAGTCCGTTGCAGTTAGAACAGTATGAACAAATTGGGCTGCATGATTAAAGCAGCCATTTTTTGCAGCCGGAACAACAAACAGCAAAAAAGGGGATGCCGACCACGGTGTCCTCTTTTTCGTTAAGACTGGGCAAATAACCCATCATTCATCGTTCACTTTTCCTACATTTGTAGAAACGAAAAACGCCAGGCGCGGCCCCCCCGTCCTTTATGCAGTTTTCAAAAAAAATCATCCTGCTCGATTTTCTGCTGCTAATGGCCTGCCTTGCAGTCTTTTGGGCAGGAAGGCGTGTCGATCTACAGACGGTAAGTGTAGTGACCGATGTTGCCAGTGCAACGCCACTTCCCAGTGTTTTGCCGGAGGTAGAGTCGGAAAGGGGCAGCAAATCGCGCAAGGTATCTGCCAAAGTGCTGGAACATACAGACCCCGATACCCTCCCCTACATTCCCTTCGATCCCCCCATGTTACAGGCCTTGTACGAACAGGTCAACTACCTGCGCCGTCCAGATGCCACCCGGCGCAACACGTCGGGCATTCCTCGGAAAGAGATGCTACAGACCTTGGAATTGCTCAAGAATATCCAGCTGATGAATCCGAACGTACTCCGCAAAACCTTCGACTTTTATCAAGTAAAGACCTCGCTCAAAAGCGACCAGGTGCGTATCACTGGCTATTATACACCATTAGTCAAAGCCAGCCGGGTCCGTACCGAGGAATGCCAAACCCCCATGTTGCGGCGACCCGATTCCGGAACACCCTCTCCGGCAGCCATCGAGGCGGGCGCGCTGGCCGGTCGTGACTTGGAAATTGCCTGGTTGAGCAGCCGCAAAGATTTGGCAAACGCCCAGTTACAAGGCTCTTGCTTAATTGAGTTCCCAGATGGACAACGCCAACACTACGGGTTCGGTGGCTCAGTAAAGGGATCGGGCGGCACTTACGTTTTCTTCACCAAAGTGGACGAGCAAGTGTTAGGAGCCGGTTTTTTCCCCCTGACTGCTGGCTACTCCGTGGCAGTTGATCCAAGGTTTATTCCCATTGGCAGCACCTTGCTGGCCGAACTGCCCGATTTGGATGCCGCTGGCCGTTTGAAAGGCTATACCTACCGCATTATTTTTGCTCAAGATCGGGGCGGTGCTATCCTCACCACCAAACGCGTTGATCTGTACTGTGGGGTGGGCCATAAAGGGTTACAAGAGGCCCGCAAGATCAATCAATACGGTCGTCTGTGGCTCCTGCTTCCCAAGCAGGATTGAACAGGCCACAACCAACTTTAGGCCTTCGACCAGTCCGTTGCATTTCCTCTTACCGCATCTTTTTTTCGTTCAACGTGTTTCGCTTTCTTCGGTGTCCATTCGTTGAGCAGGACGCTGGTACTGGTATGAAGGTTTGGATAAAATGATGTCTATCCATTTTTTATAAACTTCTATCAACGTTTTCTATAAACTCTCATCAACCGCTAACTCAAAATCCTTGCTTTGACCTACGGTGCAAAGGTGAATGCCGATTCCGTGACCACGCTGCTGAACCACGCGCTGGACACATTGTTGCAAACCGAAATATCCAACGAACGCCCCACGCCGATTTGTATTTGGGGGCTGCACGGCATTGGCAAGACCGAACTGGTGCGTGACTTGGCCCAAACGCGAGGCTGTGACTTTGTATACATCGCGCCCGCTCAGTTCGAGGAGATGGGTGATCTGGTCGGGATGCCCAAAATAGCCCAGAACACAGCCAAGGGGGAAGTGACCCGCTTCGTGGCCCCCGAATGGGTACCCAAGACCGAAGGCCCCGGCATCCTGCTGCTCGACGATGTGAACCGGGCTGATGACCGCATTCTGCGCGGCATCATGCAGCTATTGCAAAACTACGCGCTGGTTTCTTGGACTTTGCCCACCAAATGGCTGATCGTGCTGACTGCCAATCCGGACAACGGCGACTACTCCGTGACGGCTATGGACGATGCCATGCTGACCCGCATGCTGCACGTCACCCTGGAATTTGACGTACGTTCTTGGGCACGCTGGGCAGAAAAAAACAAGGTGGATGAACGGGGGCTACATTTTGTGCTGACCTACCCGGAACTGGTGAATGGTCGGCGGACCACCCCGCGTTCACTGGTACAGTTTTTCCAAGCCATCCAGCCCATCGAAAGTTTGCATACCCAGTTGGGCTTAGTAAAATTATTGGCCGATGCGTCTTTGGACGAGGCCACTACCCAAGCCTTTATAAATTTCATCCATCTGAACCTTGACCGTCTCCCTTCACCGCAGGAAGTACTGGAAAGCGAGGATTTTGGTCCTGTGGCCAACCGTTTGGAACGCTTGGTAAATAATGGCGACACGAAACGATTGGATATCCTTTCCGTCATCATTGCCCGCCTTACCAATTATTTATTAGTCCGGGTGACCGAACCAACCACCCTCGAGTTGGAAAACTTGAAGCGTTTCCTTCTGCTTGCTCTATTGCCCAACGATCTGCGGCTGTCGTTTGCGCAGGAACTCACTCGCTCCAAGCGGCCAGGCTTGCTAAAACTGTACGCCGATAAGGAGATCGGGCAATTGCTGCTGCACAAGATGTGAGCAGAACGGACGCCACCGACACGCAACTTTTTACCTTTGCCGGATGCAAAGATTTGGTTACCTCCTGCTGCGCCTCGTCAGTGAGCTCTTTCGCTTCCTTCCTTTTCGCTTGCTGTATATTCTTTCAGATGGCCTGGCCTTTCTGTTGCACCGGGTCATTGGCTATCGCAAACAGGTAGCTTTGGAAAACTTGCGGCAATCCTTTCCTGAAAAGACCGAATCGGAAATTCGGGAAATCTTACGCCAATTTTATCGGAACCTAACCGATGTGACGCTGGAAACCATTAAGTCCAACACCATGTCGCTGGTTGATCTCTATCGGCGTTGCCCGGTGTGCAATCCCGAAAAAATTAACTCCTATCTACGGCAAGGCCAATCGCTCATCTTAACGGGTGCGCATTTTAACAACTGGGAGTGGGCTGGATTCACTATTCCTATGACCACCGATGGCGTGACGACTACCGCGTACAAGCCATTGACCAACAAGATAATAGATGGTTTTGTCAACCGCAACCGAGCAAGAGCCGGGATGCAAATGGTGAGTATGGAGGAGTTATTTGGGGCCATGCGCCGCCAGCGAGACATCGCGTCGGTGTATATATTAGTGGCCGATCAGTCGCCGAGCAGCCGTAAAAGTGCGCACTGGGTGGATTTTTTGGGCCAATCGACGGCCTCGCTACCGGGAGCCGATGTACTGGCCCGCAAGTTCGGTTATCCTACCCTACACTTCCACGTCCGGCGGCTACGACGCGGTTTTTACGAAGTGGAGTACCGCGACGTATGGTTGCAGCCAGCAAGGGCCGAACCCACCGATGTCACCCGCGCCTACGCGGCTATGCTGGAAGCCGAGATTCGGGCGCAGCCCGACAGCTGGTTGTGGAGCCATAAGCGTTGGAAAATGAAGCCGGAATAAACACCAGGGCGCACGAAAACACCGGCGACCCGCCAGCACTCCCGTGCGCCCTTGCCCTCTTAAAAATTGGTTCAAAAAAAGGCTCAAATTGATTCAAAACGGTTCAAAGAGCAGGGTAATATCTCTACGTTCGGGCATTTTTGAACCTTTTTTTTCTACCGCTGCACCACAAAAGTCTTGGCCACCGGCCCCTGTGGCCCGCCCAAAAAGGTGACGATGTACAGCCCCGGAGCCAGCCCCGACACATCCAGCGTTAGGTCATTGTCCAGTGCCACCTTGCCGCCCCGGATATGCACCCCGTTCGAGTAGGTGAGCGTCCAGTCGGTGTGGCCCGTTTCGGAGGAATGCACCGTGACCGTGCTGTTGGATGGGTTGGGATAAATCGAGAGCAGAGCAGGGGGTTTTTGCCCGGCAGCGGGTTGGCTTCTTCCACCTGCACTGCTGCCCAGAGTGGTGAAAGTGGCCCGGCCGGGGCTGGGCGCAGCTACCGGGCATCCCAATGATTTGGGATCCACGTCCACATCTACATAATAGAGGGTGCCAGGGGTAAGCCCACCCAGCGGGTATTCGAGCGTGGTCTCGCCGCCATGGGCATCTTTGTAAGTTTCCTTGGGCAAGACCACGTTGCCCTGCACGTCGAGGGCCACGCCATAACGAAGCCGGTAGCGGTTTACAGCCAGGTCCTTGTCCTTGCCGGGAGTCCAGGTGACGATGGCCGAGCGGCTATCCACGTCCTTCGTGGTCACGTCGGATGGCCCGGTTAAGGTAGAGAGTGATCCGGTCGTGCCGTTTGGACAGGTTTCCAGCACAGGCACGGCGCAGAAATAGATGCGCGGCAGGAGGAGGTTGGACAAGGGGTAACGAACCATGGTAAACCTGATCTGCTCCACGGGCCGACGGCCCACATAGGTGTTGGCCAGGGAAAACCAGTTGTTGTAATTATTAATATCCAGTTCTCCGATCAGTTTCCACTGATTGCAGCAGTCCTCCATGACCTCGATCCTGATCTTGCCGGGGCCACCCGTGCCGTGGTTGAAATGGATGACCTTCAATATCTGCGGGCTATTGAAGGTGATGCTGAAGGTCAGGGAGAGCAGGCCGTTCTGGTCCATGTTGATGCCGCCGGTGGGCTGGCCGGCCAGTTCGGCGCACTTCTGCGCCCCGGTCAGGCCTACGCCGAAGGTCTGGTTAGTTTCGGTCTGCATATTTTCCGGCCCCTTGATGGTACCCACGTCCTCGACGGAGAGCAGGCAACTGCCAGTCGTACTACCACAATCGGTGACGGTGTGCAGTGCATAGTGCCGACCTAAGACCAGGTTGCCTACCGTAGGCAGGACGGGCAGCAGGCTTTGCACAAAGGCATTTTCGCTGCCAACAGCTACATCCCGAATGGGGACGACAAAGAAGTAGTATTCCACGCCGGGCTGTAGACCGGGGACGACGCACTCGTAGTAAGACAGGCCCGCCAGGTTTTCCTCCACGGTGGTGAATTTGGAAAGATCGAAGGCCGGCAGGCCGGGGTCGAACGCCGATGTAGGCGCATAATAGACCTTGAACCGTCGGCTGACCACCGTGCCGGAGCTGACCTCGGGGATGTTCACACTGGTGATTGGATCGGGGAAGGTCATAGCCCAGTTGAGCTGGACGGAACCGCAGCAGAGTCGTCTGGCCTGGAGGTCCCAGACCGGCTGGGCCACCGGGTCGCTGATATCCTGCTTGTTGTTGAACTTGAGATAGAGCGGGGTCTCGGTGATCGTCAGGTTTTTAATGTAAGCACCAACTCCGTCTATGTTGACAATATCATTGGCGGGTATTAAAGTCCGCTTTCCGTTCTCATCGAAGTCCTGCACCTCAATTTTTAAGGCACTGGTGATTGGAAACCCTGCATAGGGGATGAACAGCATACCGGAATACGTTATATTTTCTTTGGACGGTGCCCAGAGCGCATAGACGGGCTGATCCACATTCCCCGGGAGCAAAAACTTGTAGATGCGCGGGATGTCGTAAGCCAGTGGGGTACCCGGGTTGGTTGGATTGTTGCTGGCAAAGAACTTGGTACGGGGAATATTGGGGTCATCGGGCGTTTCCACGTACTTATAGTCACCCAGTACGCGGAGCTGGGTCATCACGTGGAACCAGGATTTTTTGGGCTTGCCCGACACGTCCGTAATGCCCGCATGGGTGAACTGTCCCGTACCCGGATCGTCCTGTAGCTTGTAAAGATAGACACGCTCCAGGGTGGGAGTGGAGGCCAGCAGCTCGAAGATGCAGCGGGTGAGCCACTGGCCCTGCACCGTCTGGCGGTCGAAGGGGCCGATGGGGTGGGTGGCCACATTGGTGCCGCTATGGCTGTCGTAGCCGAGCTCGGTGATCCAAAGTTTTTTAGTGCCTATGCTCAATCCGTTCAGCGTATGCCGGACGCGCTGTTTGAGCATATCGTTGGGAGACTCCGGGTTGGTACCCTCGCCAGAGTCAAAATAGTTCACCCCATCCCGGAAGTAGTCGTATGCAGTGATGGTGTTGGGGTCGGTATTGATTGCCGGGTGGTTGGTAGTGGGATAGTGGTGCATATTAACCACATCGAAGGGCAGGGTGCCGCAATTAGGACGCAGGAGACCGCAGTACTCAATGACTTTATTGATGTAATTCCGGCGCAGGTCGGCGGTACCCGACATGACCACCTGGGTCTCGGGGGAGATATTCTTGATACCCCAGCAAGCCCCATTGGTGCCGGGTATTTTGAAGCCGATGCCCTGGCAGTTGCCATCGTAGTTGGCACTCAACATAGCGGCGTACTCGGCGGGTTTTAAAAAATAACTGGTGATTTGGCCTACTGGCACCACATTTTCAAGGTCTGTAGTAAACCTGTTTACATTGGCATCGTTCCAGGCGGCATCCTGCTCGTTGAAATTCTCTATCTCGCGCACCAGCCCCCGGCCGAGGCCAGTGTTGTCGGGCGCAACCACGTAGGTGGCCACCGCGTTCTCGAAACCGGCGGGGAAGCCACCGGTCGGCGCGGCACCGTAGCGGGCGGCAAAGAGCGACTGCCAGATGGACTGTTGTTTGTAAGCCAGCGGGTCGGCGTGGTAGCTGGCCGTGGAGAAGTTGGGCGAGCCGGTGCGGCAGATGGGCTTGCCGTCCTGGACCAGGGGGTTGTAACCGCTGCCGTGCATGGAAGGAGCCGAGCCTTGGGTCACCACGGACACCTTTTGGGGCAGGGCCTGGTAAAAGTCGTCGTAATTGATGTAGCGATTGGTGTTGTAGGAAGGGTTCCAGCGCAATTGCTGGATGTTGCCTGCCTCAAAAGGGCAACTGGGGTCGTTGGGGTGGAGCGGGTCGGCCGGCAGGATGCTGATGTCGTCGGCCCACAAGTGGAACTCCCGGACATGGGCGAATTGCTGGGCCTTGTCCAGGTCATTTTCGGCTTTGATGTTCACGCCTACAAACTGGCGGACGGTAGGGCCACCGCCGGTCTGGGCAAGCAGGGAGAAGGGCTGGGCAGCGAAGCAAAGGCTGGCCAAGAGGGCAAGGGAGAAGTTTTTTATAGTCATGGTGGATGAGAGGAAAGAAAAATTGTTGATCGGATATGCCAAAAGTCAGTTTTTTTTTTTTTCATTTGCCAAACCTTTTTGCGTAAAATAAATAAGGGTAAATTTTTTGCTCGATTAAATACATTGATTTACAGCGCATTAAGAAGTAAATAAATTTTTATATGCAAAAAGTATTGTTTGCCTTGTCGTTTTGGGCAGTTTATTGTGTTCCTGCCTTCTCACAAGTATGGCATGGCGACATTTATCTGCGTACCCAGGCAGACTTGGACTCTTTCCCCTTGAAGTACGGCCCGGTAGAGGTGCTATCAGGCAACCTGGTGATTGGCGGTGTCGATAGCAGCAGCTACAGCAATATCAACGATCTGAGTGCCTTGGGCTCGCTCCATTTTGTCTGGGGTTCGCTGGTCGTGCTTTATAATGAGTCGCTGGAAAGCATACACGGCTTGGAAATGCTAGATACAGTGTACGGCAATCTGGCCATCATAAACAACCCGCAGCTGCAAGACCTGCATGGCTTTCAGGCACTACGCGAGATAGGCAATCAGTTGATCATCGGGTACAACAATGGACTACAGAACCTTGCAGGACTGGATAGCCTGCGCAATGTAGGGGACGATATCTTCATTCGGGACAACGGCCAACTGCATAATCTGCAGGGCTTGGGGGCCATAAAGCATGGCTTCTATATTTACATCTTCCACAATGACCAGTTGGAATCTTTAGTGGGTCTGGATAGTCTGCGCCGGGCGATAAGCCTAGAAATAGTCGGGAACAGACGGCTGAAAACCGTGGAGGGGATAGATGGCTTGGAAACGGCTGCCGGGGACATCACCATCGCCGGGAACGACAGCCTGGAGCATTGTACGGGATTCCGGGGGCTGCACAAGGCCTTCCGGCTCATCGTGGAGGGCAACCCCCGGCTGCTCGACTTCGCGGGGGGCTTTGGCTCCCCCGACTCATTGGAGGTGGGTCGGCTGTCGGTGCGCAACAACCCCCGGCTGCGCAATCTCAACGGACTCCAGCACCTCACCACGCTGCTACTATCGGCCAATGTGGAACTTAACGACTCGCTGCAAAGCCTCTACGGGCTGGACATAACGCGGATCGGCCCCCCCTATCCGGCCCCCACTGACCTCTACATCCGCGATAACCCTGCCCTGACCGATCTTGCCCTTAACCAATTGCGCGTGATCGGCCAGCCCGCCGCAGCCGATGCCAGCCACGTGGAGATCCGGCGCAACCGCTCGCTGAAAACCCTGAACGGCTTGGCCGTACTGGATAGTTGCCATGCCCGGCTCTCGATCGGCGAGAATGATTCGCTTAAAGTAATAGACCTTCCTTCGCTGCGCTACGGGTATAATATCGCTATGGGCGCGGATTCGGTAGAAGGATCGCGGGTAGGGCCTTTTGAAAGTCTGGAATACGTGGGACAGGATTTATATGTGACTAATGTGAAAAATACCGAAGGATTTGCCCACCTGCGGAAAACTGGCGGGACGCTGCGCATAGTGGTAGACGAAGGACATGTCAAAGGCTTTAACCAATTGCAGCGGGTAGGGCAAGGCCTAAGCCTGTATGGATCGCCCTTTCTGGACATCTTGGATGGTTTTCATGCATTAAAGGCAACGGGGGCAAGCTTGGGGTGTTCCAATGTACGCGATACCATGCGGGCATTCGAACAAGTAGATACCGTTGGCTATATTCCGAATAGTTCTTTCGGAGCTTGGTTTAGCAATATTCTTTATAATGGGTGCTATTTTGACTCCTGTTACCAACATTTATCTTATATCAGTGGAACATTTAATCACGGCAGCGGCCTGGTAATCCCTGGTTATTTGGGCGACACATTGCCAACCTTTCCGGTTTTACAAAAAATAGGGCAAGCCCTGAAAATATACAACCAAGAGCGAGGACTCAGCACCATCAATGTTTTTCCGCAGCTCACCCGGATTGGCCCCAACACCTATTATCCACAATCGGCTGGCGGGATATTTATTGCCAACAATGGTAGGCTCCGTTCTCTAGATGGCCTCGAGCACCTCACCAAGATAGTCGGCAAGATCGAGATCTACGAAAATGATTCCCTTACCGACTGCTCGGCCCTCTGCCCGGTGCTACAGCACGCCATCATCAGCGGCCCGGTCACTATCCACAGCAATCCCTTTCCGTGCAGCAGCAAGCCGGAGGTGTTGGCCTGGTGCGACACGGCCTACGTCAGCGGGGGGGGGCTACCGGAGGCACTGCCCTTTGCGCTGTGGCCCAACCCCACGACCGGCGGCGTGCAGGTCCAACTGCCGGAGGGAGCAGCCCTGTCTTGTGTGGCCAGTTTGTACGATGGGAGCGGGCGGCGGCTGTGGCAGGCGGCGGCCAAGGGGGCCGCGCCGGAGTTCGTGCTGCCTGTTTTGCCCGCCGGGGTCTATCTGTTTATGGTAGAGAGCGGGGGGCAGCGCGGCTGGCGGCGGTTGGTGCTGCTGCCTAAATAAAAAGGGGTTCAAAAGTTCAAAAGGTTCAAGGGGTTCAATTTTGAACCTACTTTTTGAACTTTTGAACTTTTTTTGAACCCTCTTTACCAATTATTTCTTCCGCTTCTTAAAATTGCCCCCCACATTGCCGCCAGGGCCATTCCCATAGTTATTGCCGCCGCCGCTACGCTGTTTCCGGTTGCGGTTGTTGTTAGGGTTGCCCTGCCCCTGCCGTCCCGCTTGGTTGCGCTGGTTGTTCTGGCGGGGCCGGTCTTTCTCGTGGCGACCTGCACCGGCGGCCAGCTTGTCCAGCGAGTCATGGCCTTCGTGGAGGGCCAGTTGGCCATCGGAGAGGATTTCCAGGTCTTCTTTCACAATGTCGTCGCTGACATAATGTTCCTTGTTCCAAGTCTTGTAGGCCAGTTTCATGTACGAAGCGATCACTTCCAC
>JAYUXG010000034.1:0-5359 GCA_043753125.1 Saprospirales bacterium
GATGTGGATCACCGGCAGCCGTGCCACACATTTGGCAGGTAAAGCCATTGCGATCAAGGACAAAAGCGCGGGTTTCTTTTGATATACCCCGCTCAAATGCAGGCAAGGTTTTCAAGTCAACCAAAAAATACTGTCCAGGTTTCAGGTCGCTTCGGTCATTATGGGTTACGATGTTCATACCTTCTTCGTTGCGCAACTCGCGTATCCGCCGTGCCCACTCACTCGTACCCGCCACTTCGCGCAAGGTATCGGCATCCAATACCTTGTTGAGATTCTCCAATAAAAATTGGCGCAACTTGGACCGTGATCCCTGGCCGCTACTTGCTTTTGCCATCTTGCAGGGCGTTGATGATGGAAACACCGATGGCAGCGGCCACGGGCGGTGGAAAAGCATTGCCTATTTGACGGTAGGCAGCCGTTTTTTTACCAGCAAATTGCCAATCCTTAGGGAAGCCTTGGATAAGTGCCGTCATACGTACCGTTAGCCGGGGGTGGCCGTCGAAACCATTGATAGGTGGCCCATCTGCCAAGCCATGTCCGTCCACGCCCAACCCTTTCCATGCTTGTTTGGCACGCGTTGGCCCCAGATCGGGGCCGCCATGTTTTTTGGAGCCGCCCACAAGGGTCGGTGCAATGCTGTGGGCTTTGGCTTGCCACTCGTTGACCCGCTCCCAGCCGAGTTCGGCCATGTCGGCGTAAAGCAAATCGCCCACCGAGGCTGGTACTACGCCCGATTTTTTGGGCCATTGGAAATGTGGCCAGTACTGATCCTGCATAGCCACTAAAATGGCCCGCGGACGAATCTGGGAAACGCCAAAGTCGGAGGCGTGCAGTAACTGCCATTCAGCCATGTAACCAAGGTGCAGTAGGTCGTTTAAAATGTCTTGCCGATAGCTTTTGAATTTTGGGTCCAGCAGCCCACGGACGTTTTCCAGCAAGATGGCCTTCGGATTGCATTCGGCGGCGATACGGAGTGCCTCTGGAAAAAGATCGCGCTCGTCTTCGTGACCAAGTTGCTTACCAGCCACAGAAAAAGGCGGACAGGGAACCCCACCGGCCAGCAGATCAACTTGCCCGTGGAAAGGATGGGCGTCAAAATGCCGCAGATCGCCTTCCACCACGTTCCAGTGTGGTCGGTTCGTACGCAAGGTCTGGCAGGCAATATGTTCTATCTCCACCAATGCAACGTGTTCAAATCCAGCTCGCTCCAAGCCAATTGCCTGGCCGCCAGCCCCAGCACATATTTCCAGAGATTGGAAGGTCGCCATGTTTTTGGGCAAATTTAAAAACAATTGGTTTTGATTGCGACAAGGCAGGATAAATATTACCCAAAAAATACCGAGAGCCATCCCGAATTTTCGGGACGGCTCTCGGTATTTTACAGCCAGCAAAAAACGTTCGATGGATGACTATTTGCTGGCCGCCTGGACGCGGTAGATATATTTTTCTACTTCGCGCCACTCCTGCGACGTTTGGCTCGGGTAGTCCGTGCGGAGGCGTTCGTACGCCTTCAAGGCGGCATCGTTATTTTTCTGGTACTCGTGGAGCATACCCAGTTTCTTGAGGTAATAAGCGGCCAGTACTTCATTGTCGGAAGCATCCACGGCCTCGTCATAATGTTTGAGGGCCGCGTTAAAGTCCTTCTTTTCCGAGTAGGCATCGCCCAATGCCCCATGGCGGACGGCGGGCAGTAGTTCGCCCTTTGGGCTGGAGTCTTCCAAATACTTGATAGCGTTGTCGAAATCGCCCAATTGCAGGTAGCAAATACCAGCATAATAACTGGCGGTGCTGCCAGCAGGCGTACCGCTGTATTTGTCAGCCAGGGTCTGAAAACCATCGAAACCACCGCCCGGGTTCTCCAGGGCCATCCGGAACGAATCCCGCTCGAACAAAGATTGGGCGTGCCACATAGCCGCCACTGCTTCCTGTTGTTTGGGCGCGACGATCAGGTATTTATACACCCCATAGCCCACCAGCAACGCGATCAGGACACCAATTGCGTAGAGGAACAGGGTTTGGTTTTTCTGCAAAAACGGAGTAGTCGGCGCATAGGGCTCTTGGACGATCGTTTCTTGTGCGGTTGGGGAAACTTTACGTTTTGCCATTGTTCAATTAAAATTCTAAAAAATGAGTAAGAGCCAGTGTACTGAACATTTTTATTCCAGACGTTGGACTCGACGATGCAAAATGTTGGCTTTTTGAAAAAGGCCCGCAAAGGTAGGTAAAGTTTGGTTCAGCAGCCGAGTAGTGCAAAAAATTGTTTGTTTTGCCGTTAAGCGGTCAAAAGTGCTTTTTTTAAGGACCATTGCACGTTTCGATTTGAGACGTTGGACGGCAAAATATTGGCTTTCAGACATCTATTCGAATCGCTCAAAGATCAAAATGTCCAACAGCCCACCCTCCTACTTGCTCCGCAAAAATCCGATCACTGCCAGCCGGACATCGTTGCGCAGGTCGGTTTTGTCGCGGGGGTCGGGTCGGGTGATGACCGGCATTTCGGGTGGCGTTTTCACAAAGCCTTTAGAATCGGTGGTGACCGCCAAAAAACCCATATTCTGTTCGCTCCCGGTCAGCAGGAAGTCGGGCAGGGTGACGTGGTAACTGCGACTATCATCCAGCGGCAGGCTGCCAACCGACCAAGCCCCGGACGCGGCGTCGCGGCGGATGTTGGCCCATTGCAGGTAGCCCCCGTTGCCTTTATTATTCCAGCCAGCCTCCAAGATGCGGCGCAGGAAGCTGCCGCGCAGCTCTACCTCGGCGATACCTCCCCCGAAAGGCAGCATCCGTACGATGTCGAGCTCGGTCAGTGACCCAGTCAGCACATCGTCTACCCGTACCGAGCCGCTGTTGATGATGGCACAGTCGGGCTTGTTCTTGGAGCAGGCCAGCATGGCTTGGGCAATGAGCTGACCAGCTTTGGCAGGCTGTGAGCGCAGCAAACTTTCCCGGCAGTCAAGCGGCTCGGAGAGCGTGGCAACGAGCGCAGCCTGGTTGAAACCAGCCGAGGTCAGGGCCTCGTTTTTGATCTTTTCCCACTTGGCCACCGTGGCGGCGGTCTTTGGTTCATCGGCAATGGCGGCGTTCACTTGGCGGAGTTCGGAGCGCAGGGTGGTCGTCTTCTTGCGCGTATCATAGACCAAGGTATGCACGTACACCGTCCTGGCATTGGCATCGGCCTTAGCGACCGTGGTTTTCCCAACCTTGTGAAGTTGGTTATCGTGGTCGTGGCCGCCCATGATGAGCGGCACGTTGGGCAGCAAGGCGGCCAATTTCTTGTCATCATCCTTGCCGAGGTGGGTGACGGCCACCACCACATCGGCCTGGGGCTGGAGCAAAGCATAGTTTTTTTGAGCGGCCAGGAACCAATCGGTATACTCTACATAGGGTTTACGCCCGGTGTCGATCAGCACCCCAAATACGCCGATGCGCACTTTGGTGCCGTCGGCATCGGTCAGTGTAACCACTTGATTATCGAGGAAAGGCTCTTGCTTGCCATCGCGATTTTTGAAAAATGGTTGTGTTTTGTCCTCGCTTTTCAACCGGGCGTTGGCCCCCATCCAAGTGAATCTGGATTCGTCGATCCGGTTCTGTAAGTCGGCCGGGTCATCGAAGTCGAACTCGTGGTTGCCCAGCACCACCCAGTCCAGCCCCAGCGTGTTCAGCACATCCACCATTTGTTTACCCCGGATGCGCTTGCCATCGCTCCGCAACGTCCCGATCACCGAAGGGCTGAGAAAGTCGCCGGCCAGTACGGTAATGGTATTGGGGTTTTTGGCCAGCAGCCCTTGGCGGATAGTGGCCACGCGGGCCAGGCCGCCAGTATTCTCTCCCAGGCTGGGCGATATTTCGTACACGTCGTTCATTTGGAGGAACGTCACCTCAATACGGCCGTCGTCGCCGCCAGTTTTGCGGAAGAGCTGGCAGGTGGAAAAGAGGAAGGCCAGCAGCAGGCAGGCCGTGAGTTTGGTGACTTTTATCATAGGTGTTTTTACTTAAAAAATGCAAAAGTGGCGATTTGTAAGGGGATATTTGCTGCTGATAGAGACTAAAAAATTAATTAGGCCATTGCCAAACCGATAATTTATCTTGACCCTATAAATTCACTCAACCTATTGACCATGTCCAAAACTATCCCTATTTTCGTTTTCGGGGGGGGAGATTAAAGTCTTGCCTTTTCCTCGCTTTCCTGCTGGCTTTCGTCTTTGAGTCGCTTTTGGCTCAGACTGCTTCCTCATCGAATACCAGCCCAGCCAAGTCGGTATGACTACCGCCCAGACCACCTGTTATAATACACTGAGCAATGACCCGCGCAACCAAAGCACGAAGATTGTGGCCACCGCCGATGTGCGCACCAAGCAGGTGAACGACATTCTCTCTTTCGTGATACCCGGTGGCGACTCGCTACGCGTGGAGGCCACGCTGGTCCGCGATGATGCCAGCGGATTCTCCTGGTCGGGCAAAGTCTTGAACAAGCCTGGCTACGCTTCTTTTTTGCGGTTGAACGGCTTTACCTCGGGCTTTATCCAGGTGGGGAGCCGCTTTTATGAGCTGATGCCGATGAAGACGGGCTATGAGTTCCTGGTGGAGCGCAAGTCGGGGAACACCAAAGGCTGCGCAGATCCGGGTGTGGCCACTAACCCGGACCCCGGCCCCGGCCCGGACTACTGCCCACCGCTTGCGAATGCCTACAACACCTGCCCCGCCCTGATCAATGTGCTGCTGGTGATCACCCCCGCCGCCAAGACCTACATCCTGGAAAATTATGGTATAAACCACTTTGTGTCGCTGGGACGAGATCAGATCAATCTGGCGCTTGCCAATAGCGACGTGCCTAATAAAGAGGTGGCTATTACTTGGGTGGAAAAGGATGTATCTTTAAGTAATCCTGTCGACGAATTTAGTATTGACGAGGATCGTGATAATTTACCAATTCTTCTCGAACCGGAGCGTACAAATTATAAAGCCGATGTGGCTTTCTTGATCACAAAGCAAGATTACCCCAATGCTGCAGGCGCGGTAACCGCTTTCGGCCCCAACCAAGCCAAAGCGTATGGGATTGTAGAAGCACCCTTCTTCCTCAGCGACTACGTGGTGTCTCATGAATTAGGCCATTTGTTGGGTTGCCACCACAACTGGCCAATCAACTTTGGTAACGATGCGGCCAGCATCTGTGCCCACGCCTATCGCTGGATGGAAGACGTTGGCCCTACCCAGTCGGGGCAGGTTTACCAGATAGATGACTCCTGGATGACCCTGTTGGGATTGCCTGTTTATACCGGAATACATTACCTGGTGAGCCAGGGCAACTACTATCTTGAATTTGCGCCCAGTGCCAATACCAGGATACTGCACTACTCCA
>JAYUXG010000035.1:0-2131 GCA_043753125.1 Saprospirales bacterium
CCGGCCTCACCCAAATGCTATTTCCCCCTTATTTCTATCGCAATCGCCTCGATGGTCTTGCCAGTCTTTTTGTCCGTCCCGCACCAGCCGCCGTCTTTAGCATGGGCCATGGCACTGGTGCCTTGCAATCGGGTGGCGTATGCCAGGGTGTATTTGCTGGCGGCGGTCCCTTCCAGTTCTGCGGCGAAACCAATCAGGCGTTGGCGACTATTAGCAGCACCGACATAGGCCCCCTCTGCCGGACTTTCCAAAATACCCAGACCCGGCACGTTGGCCTTGTACTTTATTTTCAAGTCCTTCGTCTTGGCGTTTACCTTCAGGCGGATGCCCAGCACCTTGCGGGCGGGCGGGAACGGGCCGGTGAGGCCACCCATGTACAACGGCTGTTCGCCCAGTTCAGCCAATTTAATGCTTCCCTCCAGCGTGACCCGACCGACTTGTTGGGCATTTTGCACGGCCAGACCAGCATCTATGCGGCCATAGCCGTACAACACGCTGTGGCCTTGGGCATTATAGCCGCCATTGGCAGTGTCTATCCGCACACAGGAGCGGCGGATCACCTCTTTGACCTCGGCGGGCCGTAAGTTTGGATTGACGGTCAGCATCAAGGCTACCACGCCGGCCATGCCTGGGCAAGCCCCGGAAGTGCCACCAAACGTACCTACATAATCGTCGCCGCCGTATCCAGCCGCGCCCAAGCGGTCAGTCGTGTACAGGCCCTGACTGAGCGGGCCATCATGATTGAAAGGCTTCCAGGCATAGTCACCACTGGGGAAAGCCACCCATACAGTGTCGCCATAGTCGCTGTACACACTACGCCGCCCGGTATCATTGCAGGCGGCCACCGTGATCACGCCGGGATAAGTCACATAACCGTCGTTTTTGGTGTCTTCGTTGCCGTTGCCAGCAGCAAAAAGAATGACGCAGCCGCGACCACTGCGGCCTTTGGTCAGCGCATAGTCCATCGCCAACCGGGTGCTGTCGGGCAGCACGGTCTGACGCTGGTGTACCGGGTCGCTGGGGTTCCACCATTCGCCGTCGTTAGGCCCCCAGGAGCAGGATATCACATCGGCCCCGTGGTCGGCGGCCCAAGCGAAGGCATTGGCTTCGGCCATGCTGCCCAGGCCGCTCTGCAAGCGGATAGGCATGAGCGTGGCTTCGGGGGCTGTGCCGCTGGTGCCATCTTTCAGTCCGCCCGCACAGGCCATACCCGCACAGGCGGTGCCGTGGTTGTCGTCCTTGGTCTTCGGGCGCGGGTTGTCGTTGTTCTCAGTAGCATCAAAAGGGTCGCGGATACGTCCCGCGAAAGCGGGATGATCCAAATCGATACCATCATCAATAACGGCAATGGAAACGCCCTTACCCCGGGTGATTTGCCAGGCTTTTTCGATGTTGACGTGGGCATCTACGGGCGTGCCTCCAATGGTGGTCTTGGCCAGGTGCCACTGCAACGGATTGATAGACTTGAAACGACGTTCCTGCACCAGTTCAGGGTGGCAGTATTCTACCGGCTTCTCTTTTAAGAGCTGATCCGCGATCTCAAACACCTGGAGGCCGGTGCCTTCATTGGCTTCGACAAACCAGGCGTTGACGGCAAAAGACAGCTTGCTCTTGATCTTTAACTTGTATTTTTCAATAATGGCCAAGCACTCCGCCTCTGGGATGCCATCTTTGAACTTTATAAAAAAGTTCTCGGTGTACAGCATCACCTCGCCGGTCTTGGCGTCCTGCAAGACGCGTCCGGCAAAACGAATATTGTCTTCCTGTTTGAGCGCGGCCCGCGTCTCGTCGCGGCGACTGACGCTGGAGGCTGGACCCTCGTCGTTGACCCGGCGTACCGTAATGCCCGCTTCGGGGAAGTTGGCCACTTCGGTGCTGTCTTGGATCAGTACGCGGCTTTCACGGCTCACCACCACATCCTTTAGCTCCTCATCATTTTTGGTGCGGATGGCGACCATATCCTTGCTTTCTACCAGGTTGACGGTCTTGCCGTTTTTACCGCCGTATTTGACTTTGTACATGAGCAGTTAGTAGTTATTGTTTACTTATCGGGTGGCCCCGGAGCGGAATATCCACTCATTCTTAAAACGGTTGAACTCCTCGCCGTCTAGAACAGTAGTGATAAAGAAAT
>JAYUXG010000036.1:0-5357 GCA_043753125.1 Saprospirales bacterium
GTTGCTTATACCGCCAAAACCTAGCCGACGATTTTAAGGTTACATCCTAAGAATTTGACTGTCAACCATTTATTATAAAACAAGTTGGTGAAATAGTAAATATTTTAAAACAAAAAGTTTTTAATTGGCCAGACCTTCCAAATTTCTAAAACTTAGAAAGCCTAAAATCATAATGTTTAATTCCTGTTTTGTGGAACCTGTCGTTGGCATACACACTGAAAATACCGCTAAACAATTGCCTGCATAATTGATTATTATCCTGCCTAAACCCCTTTTAACCCTAACACATTTTTCAAAATATGACCGCACACCTCTTGACCATTGGCGACGAAATCCTTATCGGCCAGATCATAGATACCAACTCGGCCTGGATGAGCCGCCAACTTAACCTGCATGGCATCGCTGTGGTGGGCAAAAGCAGCGTTGGCGACACCCGCCAAGCGATTATTGACGGCGTCGAACACGCCGCTACAACAGCACAGGTGGTCATCATGACTGGCGGATTGGGGCCGACTAAAGACGACATTACCAAAAAGACCCTAGCCGGGATGTTCGATTCGCCTATGTCGCTGCACCAGGAAACTTACGACCGTGTTGCGGCTTATTTTACAAAACTCAGTAGAGAAATACCCCCCGCTATGGTAGAGCAGGCCACCCTGCCGGACCTTGCTACTATTCTGGCCAACAAGGTAGGTACCGCGCCAGGCATGTGGTTCGAGCGCGGCGACCAAGTCTTCATCTCGCTGCCCGGCGTACCGTTCGAGATGGAATACCTGGTGACCAACGAGGTGTTGCCGCGACTGGCCAGCCGGTTTCAAAGTCGCCCCATCGCACATCGTACCCTGCTCACGGTCGGGGAGGGGGAGAGCAACATTGCTCGCCGCATAGAGGCGTTTGAGGATAACCTGCCGTCGCATATCAAACTGGCTTACCTGCCGGCCCTGGGCCAAGTACGCCTGCGTCTCACTGGCATTTGGCCCGGCGAAGTCACTACCGATGCAGAGGCCAGTTTGGCCAATGAACTGGATACCAGGGCAGCTGCGTTGGAGGCACTCCTCCCGGACCTGGCCTTTGGCCACGAAGAGGAGTCATTGGCGGAGGTAGTGGGCAAGATTCTGATCGGGCAGCGGAAACAGTTCGCCACCGCCGAGAGCTGCACGGGCGGGTACGTTGCCCACCTCATCACCAGCCTACCGGGTTCCTCAATGTACTTTCCCGGCGGCGTGGTGTCGTATTCTTATGAAATGAAAGAAAAACTATTGGGGGTGCGGCACGAAACCCTGGGCCGTTTTGGGGCAGTGAGCGAGGAGGTCGTCCGGGAAATGTCGCTGGGCGCGCTGGATGCACTGGGCGCGGACGTGGCACTGTCTATTTCCGGCATTGCCGGGCCAAGCGGCGGCACGCCGGATAAGCCAGTGGGTACCGTGTGGATGGCGGTAAGCGACCGGGGAAGAACGGTGGTCCAAAAGCATCTTTTTGGCCGCGACCGCCTCAAAAATATCCAATTGACGGGCACCTATGCCTTGAATTTGGTCCGAAAATTCCTGCTGGGCATGGTGTAGTCATACCAGCTTTTCCCTCAGACCTGCATCACTCCCACATTAAACTTCTCCACTGGCGCATTATTGGCCGCTTCGATGCCCATCGAAATCCACAGCCGCGTGTCGCGCGGATCAATGATCGCATCTACCCACAGTCGGGCGGCGGCATAGTACGGCGTGGTCTGGGCCAGGTAGCGGGCCTTGGTCTGCTCAAACAGTTCGCGCTCGCCCGCTGGGTCAGGTGCGGAACCCTTGTCCTTCAAGGATTGTACTTGTATCTGCGTCAACACTTTAGCCGCCTGTTCGCCGCCCATCACCGCGATTTTAGCGGTTGGCCAAGCCACAATGAGGCGCGGGTCATAGGCCTTGCCGCACATGGCGTAGTTGCCCGCTCCGTAAGAATTGCCGATGACGATGGTGAATTTTGGCACCGTCGAATTGGCCACCGCGTTCACCATCTTCGCTCCGTCCTTGATGATGCCGCCGTGTTCGGAGCGAATGCCAACCATGAACCCGGTCACGTCTTGCACAAAGACTAGGGGGATTTTCTTCTGGTTGCAGTTCAGTATAAACCGGGTGGCCTTATCCGCCGAATCAGAGTAGATGACCCCCCCGAACTGGATTTCGCCTTTCGCGTTTTTCACTACTTGGCGGTTGTTGGCCACGATGCCTACCGCCCAACCGTCCACGCGGGCATAGGCGCAAATAATCGTCTTGCCGTAGTGTTCCTTGTATTGGGTCAACTTCCCGTCGTCTACCAAGCGACGGAGCAGTTCCACAGTATTATAGGGCTTGGCCCCGTGTTCAGGAAAAATAGACAGCAAATCCTCAGACGTACCCGCAGCGGGTTGCGAGGCCACCCGGTCGAAACCAGCGTGGTCAAACCGTCCGAACTTATCCACCAAGTCCTTGATCGTGTCCAGGCAGGTGGCATCGTCGGGCATCTTATAGTCCGTCACGCCCGATATTTCGGAATGGGTGGCCGCGCCGCCAAGGGTCTCCTTGTCCGCCTCCTCGCCGATGGCCGCCTTTACGAGGTAAGGCCCGGCTAGGAAGACCGAGCCGGTTTTCTCCACGATCAATGCCTCATCGGACATAATGGGTAAATATGCACCGCCCGCCACACAGCTGCCCATAATAGCTGCGATCTGGGGGATGCCCGCCGAGGACAGCCGGGCATTGTTGCGGAAAATGCGCCCAAAATGTTCTTTATCGGGGAAAATCTCGTCCTGCAAGGGTAAATACACGCCCGCTGAATCCACGAGGTAAATGATGGGGAGGCGGTTTTCCATCGCAATTTCTTGCGCCCGCAGGTTCTTTTTCCCGGTGATCGGAAACCAGGCCCCGGCCTTTACCGTCGCGTCGTTGGCCACCACAATGCATTGCCGACCACGGACATAGCCAATGACCACGACAACACCCCCCGCCGGACAGCCACCGTGTTCGGCATACATCTCGTAGCCAGCGAAGGCCCCGATTTCGAGACGCGGCGTACTGGCATCCAGCAGATAGTCCACCCGCTCACGGGCCGACATTTTGCCCTCGGCGCGGAGCTTTTCCAAACGTTTGGGGCCGCCGCCAGCGTGTATTTTTTCTAACCGGCGGTTTAGGTGTCCGGTAGCAAGTTTCCCGGCATCGGCATTTTTTTCGGCTTCAAGCTCAATCTTGGTAGTGGCCATACGGATTTGGTTCTATGATAGAAGTGTAAATGCGGTCCTTAATTCATGCTGTTCCCTTCAACCCAAACTCTTGCCCGTCATGGCCGTCCGCACAGCAGCGTCCATCGCCCGGTGCGCCAACGGCATGGTGTAGGTGTTCAGCTCCTCAATGGCGCGGTGAACGGCGTCTTTATCTTCGGTTTGGGTAGCTATCCGCAGGGCTTCCAGCAAGGCAATGGTACGGCCTTTTTCCTTTTTTGAAAGGATCGCATCGTTTTGGGCCAAGAATTTTTGGCCGCTCAACAGCAGGTTGTTGGCCTCATTGCGAGCCTCGAGCAGGCTGCGTACCTTCATATCCCCTTGGGCGTGGGCAATGCTGTCCAGTAGCATCAGGGCCATTTCCTCCTCCGTGATGCCGTAAGTGGGCTTGATCTCGATGAGTTGCTCCAAGTTGCTGCGCAGCTCCCGCGCCCGCACGGTGAGGATGCCATCGGCGTTGAGGATGAACTGAATATCGATTTTTGGCAGGCCAGCGGGCATGGGCGGCAGGTCGCGCAGGATAAATTCGCCCAGCTGCCGGTTATGTTCCACCAAATCGCGCTCGCCTTGGAATACGGTGATTTTCAGATTTTTTTGCCCGTCCACGCTGGTGGTGTACTGGCGCCCGGCTTTGGTTGGTATTTTAGAGTTGCGCGGGACAATGACATCCATCAGCCCCCCCACGGTCTCAATACCGAGCGAAAGCGGGGTCACGTCGAGCAGCAGCACGTCCTGCTGGTTGCCCGCCAGCACATCGGCCTGGATGGCGGCACCAAGAGCGACCACTTCGTAGGGGTTTACTTCGTCAAATCCCGGCTTGCCGAACAAGTTGGCCACCGCCTTTTTCACCGCTGGTACTTGGGTGCTGCCACCGACCATGACTACTTTTTCGATCTGTGCCGCCGTCAGTTGGGCATCGCGCATGGCCAAGCGGCAACAGTCCAAAGTGCGTTGTACGAAAGGCTGAATCAGGGACTCCAATTCCATCTTGCTCAATCGGACTTTTTGCCCATTCAATTCACTTTCAAACACTTCAGTAGTAGAAAGCTGTTTTTTGGCACTTTCCGCCAACAGACGGATGGTCTGTCCCAACGTTTTGTCGGTTTCCAATTGGGTGGGTGTCAGGCCCAGCTGTTGCAGCCAGTGGTCGATGATGGCACGGTCAAAATCGTCGCCCCCCAGAAAAGTATCACCATTGGTGGACAGCAGCTCGAAGATGCCGTCCTGGATGCGCAAAATGGATAGATCAAAGGTGCCGCCACCGAGATCGTAGACGGCGATTGTTTCGGCTTTCTGGCTTGGCGTAGAGGGAGACTCGTTTGAGTTTGCTGTAGCAGAGCCTTCGTTTGTTGTTTCCATGGAGGAAGCCCCTCTTGTCCCCGCCGTAGCGGAAGCCCCCTCCTCCCCCCCCCGTAAAGGGGGGGGGAGCGTGATGTCGTCTGCGTTTTCCTGAGTGTTCAGGTGAGCAGTGTCCTTCCTTCCGAGAGCAGACACTTCTTGCACTAACGAGCCATACTCCCCCCCTCTATGGGGGGGTAGGGGGAGGCTACCCTCTACGGAGGAAGCCAGACCAGACATCCCAATCCCATAAGCCAGTGCTGCCGCAGTAGGTTCATTCACGATGCGCAACACATCCAGCCCCGCCAGTTTGCCGGCATCGCGGGTGGCTTGACGCTGGTTGTCGTTGAAATAGGCCGGCACGGTGATGACGGCACGGGTGACCGGGGCGTTCAGTGCGGTTTCGGCCCGGGTCTTCAGTTCGCGCAGGATGAGGGCACTGAGTTCGATGGGGGTATAAAAACGGTCGCGCACCCGTATTTTGACCAGTGCATCGGGGTCGTCGTCCAAAATTTGATAGCCAAAAAATCCCTCTATGCCCTGCACGTCGCGATAGGATTTGCCCATCAGCCGTTTCACGGAATAAATGGTGTGGGCAGGGTCGGTGAGCAGTTTGTCCTTGGCCGCATCACCAACAAGGATGCTACCATCGGCGGCAAAATGCACGACCGAGGGCACCAGTGTCGGTTGTCCATCAGCACCACTTACACATACCGGCCGACCCTCCCGCAAGTAAGCTACCAAACTATTGGTGGTGCCGAGATCAATCCCGACAATAATA
>JAYUXG010000037.1:0-5353 GCA_043753125.1 Saprospirales bacterium
ACAAAATCCTGTGCGCTGACATTGTTGGCGATAAACAGGCCAGTCATCTTCGTCGGTACCGTCGCCGTTGCCGCTGCCAACTGTAGGTCTTTCAGCGTATAGATATTGGCCAAAAATTGGGTGCCCCGGTTAATCGTCACGTTTTCTCCCGCAAAGCATTGCACATGTAGGCCAGCAGGGTTGAAAGCCACATTTTTCGCAATGGTGATGCCCTTGTTGATCAGCAGATCAGTGTGCTGGGCAAATAATATCTTGGCCCCATCCTTGATGGTCAATTCTTTGATTCGCACGGTGGTATGCCCGGAGAAGGTGACGGTGGCATTGACGCCGATGGTCAAATTGCCATAACTACCAGCCGTCAAGGTCACTGGCGAAATGTTGCTGGGGATCGTCAGGTTGTTGCTGCTGGGCGTACTGTTGGGCTGAAAAGCGGGTAACAACCCGGTCGCCACCTGGCCGGTGTAGGCAGTGGTCACCTGGCTCCCGTCCAGTAATTCGAGGAGGGGTGCTTGGACAAAAGTATAGGGTGCCGTGACCGTGGTGCCTCCTTGCAACCGCGCCTTTTTGTTCGCGTTGACCAACCCTACGCCGCCGGATTGCACGATGTTATTGTTCAAAAGCACGTCGTTGAAACCAATGACCGTGTAGGCGTACAACAGGTCGGGATCAGCGGTTTTTTGCACCTCCACGGTGAAAGAACAGGCGGCCGAATTGCTACCGGGGTCACGCACCGTGAAGGTATTGACCGTGGTGCCGACCGGGAAGGTCTCTCCGGAAGCCAGCCCGTCCGACTGGCTCAGCGTATAGCCGCAGTGGTCGGAGGTCGTTACGATGTAGTTGACCACTGCGGAGCAAGTGCCAGCATCATTAGAATGGATAATGTTGTCCGGGCAGGCGATGGCTGGCAATGGTGCACCTGATAAGCCGGGATCCGCCGCGTCGGTCAGCAGATTGCAGTCATTGTCGTCGCCGTCGCAGATTTCGGTTGCGCCGGGGTAAATCCAGTTGGCGTTGTCGTTGCAGTCGGTATGGTCGGTGACGTACCCAGAAGTAGCGGAGCAAGCGGTTAAAGGTTCAAGTATGTTACCATAGCCGTCTTCGTCGGCATCGCGGTAGAGGGCCAACAGGGGCAGGCCGGTGAAGCTGCGGGTACTGGTATTGTCCGCTATGTTCTGGTCATTGGGCAGCATGGCCGTCACCGTCAGTTCATTTTGACCGAGGTTTGACAAGTCAACCCCTGTAAAGATAACCGATTGATTTTCGTAATAATATAGGGCATAATCATTGCTGATTGGCCCGTAAGTGCCGCTGTTGGCACCGCTCACAGTGAGGGTGAATTGCGCGGCATTTGCCGCTATGTATCCGATCCCCAGGTTGGTAAAGCTTACTCCGATGGACTCCTGATTACTCGGGTGGCAGCCATCGCTATATAGCTGTATGTATTGGGTAGCCAGGTTCGGCTGTGGGGTTGTGATGCAGATGTCGAAACCCAAATACGATGGAAAGAAAGAGCCTATGCGCAGGTAGTAAGTCTGACCCGGTTCGAGGTTATGCAGGATTGGCGTATTGCTGCTACCGTTGTAAATATAATAACAGCCAACCTGGCTCACCCAGGTAGCAGCGCAATCACCCTGTAGCACTTCTATAAAAGCGTCTCCGGTCGTCAAATGCACGTTACTGATATTGATCACCTGCTCCGTGCTGGTGGCCACAAAAGCGTACCATACATCCGGGCCGTTGCCGCAATCAATCCCGTAGGAACCGGTGGCACCCAGGTTGTTGCCGGACACTTTACCCACACAGTCCAGGGTCGGCGATACGGCCAGCATCACCGCGTCCGCGCAATGGTCGTTGGTCGGCGGTGGGGTCGGGGTCAATAGGCAGAGGTGGAAGCTGGTGCCTGACAGGCCCTTTCCGCCCACCACGATGTAGTAGTCCGCTCCGGGCGTCAGATTAGCGGCGAGTATTTCTCGTTGGTCGGTGCAGTACAGGTATTGCGGATTGCTACAATCACCGCGATACAAGCCCAGGTTCAGGAAAGGATCGCCATACTGATGGACCACGTTTTGCAACTGGATGAAGTGCGTTGTACTGGTTGCCTGGAAATGGTACCATAGGGTGGTAGTAAAAGAGCAAACCTGGTTGGAGACTGCCGTTAACCCCGCCGTAGTACCAGCTACTGGCTGCGTACACTGAGTATCCGAGCTCGGCACTACCTCCACGGCACCCTCGCAGATGACGTTCGCCGACAACGGGGGCAGCGTACCGAGGCAGAGCGAGAAGTCGTAAGGGTGATTTTTTTCGGCAAAGACGCGGATAAAATACGTCCCGCCTGTCGTCAGATCTTCCAGTATTTTCATGCCGCCGGTAAGGCTATTGAAATAGAAGCAAGTAACCGAGGTCAGGTCGTTACAATCCGGGCCCGAGTACATTTCAAAAGCAGGATAGCTCCCCTCCCCCAATGGATAATCGCCCCCGAGCAGATGGATGATATGTCCGGTGCTGGTCGCTGTGAATTGATACCACACATCGTCGGAAGCATTGCCATAGCAGTCCGTACCCGATTGGCTGGCCGCCAGGGTAGTGCCGTCGTACACCGGGCCACAGTCAACACCGCTGCCCGGTTGGATGATGGTGGCTTGCAGGCAGTCGTCATTCGCGGGTGCAGCGGGCAGGTTCCGCAGGCAAATATGGAAGTTTTTGAAGTCTATGGGCGGCACGTACAGCCGCAGGTAATAGGTATGTCCGATCACGGTATGGAGCGGTAGCACCGCCTGCCCATACGCGTACTCGACGCAGGGCAAAACCACCGTAGGTGCTGTGCAGTCGCCCTCCAGGATTTCTACGCCATATATTTCATCAATGCCATAAGAAGTGGGTTCGATGTCCAAACGGGAAATAGTCGCCGTCGCCGTGAATTGGTACCACACATCGTTGGCACTGCCGCCCGCACAGGCCGGAGCGGATTGCGTGGCGCCGTAGGTGGTGGTCATCAGGCTCTGCTGGCAGCTCAGGTCGGTGTTCACTGGCAACGGCGTGGCGTTGGCGCACTCGTCATTGACTGGCCGGGGCGGGCTGATTACGCAGATATCAAAGGTGCCGGGCGTTAGGCTGACATTGACGAATACCCGCACATAGTAAGTTGCGCCGGGTGTTAGGTTCGTCAGTACATACAGAAGTTGGTTGCCCTGGAAATACTGCTGTACCTCCAGCTTGCTCAATGCGCCGCAGGTGCCGGTGTAAGCCTCCACAAACATATCATAGCCATTAGGATTGACCACATTGGTCACCAGGACGACGTGATTAGCCTGGGTAGCGGTGAAGGTGTGCCAGACGTCGTTTGCGTTGCTGGCATAAGAGAAAACCTGACTGGAAGGGGTGGCAAACTCGGTGGTTCCGGACACCGGGTTCGAGCAGTTTTCATCCGGGGAAACCGGCAGCGCGATGGCGCCGGAGCAGGCATCATTGGCGGGCGGTATATCGGGTGTGCCGACGCAAATGTTGAAATTGACATCGCCGGCTACCCGTATCCAGTACTGCGTTCCGGCTGTCAATTCGCCGAGTGTAAAGTGGTCGGTGCCGAGGCGCGACACATGACAAATTACGGGCTGCAAACTCCCGCAACCGTCCCGATAGATTTCCAGGTCAAAATAGTTGAAGCTGGTATATAGGTCAATGGTGTGGGCCGCTTGGGTCGCGGTGAAGGTGTACCACACATCCCCGCCGCTGCTCCCGCAACCTATTGTTCCCGAGATGCCCGCACTGATAGCCGTTCCGGCGGTCAGTGTATCACAGGTCGGCGTGGGTGCTACGGCGAGGGCGACTGCATTTTCACAGAGGTCGTTGGGCGGTATGGGATAGGTCGTCAGGCAAATCGAGAAGTCCTGCGCCTGCGGGTAATGGCTGTACACCCGGAGGAAATACACTTGGCCGGGAGTCAGATCGGGCAGTAGTTCCTGGTAAGACCCGGAAAAATAATCCCGGCAACGCAGGCTGCTTGCCGTGTTGCAGTCGCCCGAAAACAATTCATAGCCCGCAAAGTTAGTGCCGAAATAGTTTTTAAGGATGCTGACATCCAGAATGTTGACCGCGCTCGTAGCCGTGAAAGTGTACCAGATGTCCTGCACGACTACTCCTTCACAGCTGGGTTGCGATGCGTTCGCGCTCAGCGTACTCCCCAGCGTGGGCGCAGCACAGGGCAGCGTGGTATGGAGCGGTAGCAAACTGGCGGTCGCGCAGTCGTCATTGACGGGGGCTGGCGGCAAAGCGAGCACGCACATACTCCATTCCTCCAGTGTATTGGGCTTGCCCCAAACCCGCAAATAGTAGGTTACACCGGGCGTAAAACCGCCTTCCTGGAAAACCACGGGCAGCGTAGGCAAGGTCCGGCAAAACAGGGGCACCAGGTGGTCGCAATCCCCGGAAAACACTTCTATGCCCCCTTCGCCACCTTGGCTGGGCGGAACGTACAGGTCGAAACGATACGTCGCTTCGGTCGCGGTGAACTGGTACCAGATGTCCACATCGGCGTTGCCGTCGCAATCGGGCTGCGACTGGGTAGCACCGAAGGTACTCATGGTCACATAGTTACAGTCCAGGCCGGAACCGACGGCCAAAGGCAGCGCATTGATGCACTCGTCATTGGCTGGTAGGGGTGGCGTGTTGATGCATATGCTAAAACCAATATAGGAGGCGTCTCCCGCGATAATGCGTATATAATAAGTCGCGCCGGGAGTAAGGCCGGTCAGATGGAGCGTACCGGCACCATCCATCCTTTGCTTGGCTAAAAAATTGAACTGGCCACAGGCCGACGCGTACGCTTCTACCATCGCCCCATCGCCGTAAGGCCAGCCGTAACCATTTACATACCCTATCAACACGTCGTGATTGGACTGGCTCGCTATAAACGAATACCATACGTCACCTTCTACTGGAGAGGGCGGCAAAGGCAGGCCGGGCGTGGGGGAAGCATACTCCGTAGAGCCAGCGGTGGAAGTGTAATTACCGTCTGCTGCGGGGATGAGCGCCGTTGCGTTGATGCAGTTGTCATTCCCGGGTGGTTTGGGGGGAGTGAGTACGCAGACCTCGAAGCGCGCCGGAATGTCTTCGGCGTTGGTCAGTCGCAGGTAGTAAGTTTGGCCCGGCACCAGATCACCCACCAGCTGCGTAAAGGACGGTACGGTCAAGCTGGCTGGCCAGCAGTACAGGCTGGTCAGGTTACCGCAACTGCCCGACAGCAGTTCAGCATGCAAAGGCACGAAGTTACCGTCTTGCACCGCTTCCACATTGCCCACCATAATCTGCTGCGTCGCCTGGATAGCCTTGAAGCGAAACCACACGTCCACGTTGGTTC
>JAYUXG010000038.1:0-2127 GCA_043753125.1 Saprospirales bacterium
CATAGTGAGGTTTTGGACGAATTTCTATCTCTTGGAACTCCAGAAGAACTTGCTCGCACCGAGAGCCGTATGATGCTGGCTGCTAAAATCCAGGATGCAATGACCGCAAAAGGTATTGGCAAGAAGCAGTTAGCAGATATAATGGGGCAGAGTCCTTCTGTCATAACCAAATGGCTAAGTGGCGGGCATAACTTTACAGTAGATACTCTTACTGATATTCAGCGTATTTTAAACGTTAGATTATTGGCATTAGGTGAAAAACCCGTTATACAAAAAATTTATCGCGTTACTCTTAAGGTGGAAGTGGCTTCATCCCAGACCTATAATGTATTTTCTCCAATGGGGCAGTCTTTTTATTTACCTGCTATCCAAACGAGCAAAACAAAAGTATCAAGAGAAAACTTAAAAAGAGAATCTGCATTCGCATAAAATTATGGATAATAATATTGCATTTGGTCTCAAAGGAATTGAAATAATTAATTCCGTCATCAAGGCTCCGCCAGAGTCTCGGGAAATTTCCACATTTAACTTTGATATTCAATTTAAGTCGATTCCTAATTTGAAAGATAATGTTGTAAACATTTTAATGGACGTAATAGTTAAAGAAAAGGCCGATCAGTTAGGGCAATTTTCAGCTGTATTCCACTATGGGGTAGACGACTTAGAAAAATTAATGACGGGTAGAGAAAGGAACCAAGTGGAGATTCCCCAACCTTTACTCACCACTCTTCTTGGGATTTCAGCTTCCACTCTCCGGGGACTAATGTTTGCGTCTTTTAAAGGAACGTTTCTACATAATGCGATTCTTCCGCTTATTGATATTGCGACCCTTCAGCCTGAGTTGCCAGTGTCAAGCTGATGACAATCAGTACCCTCACGCCGCCAACCCCTCCGCATACCTTGACTTAAAAAACGCAAACAACACCTCCGTCTTCACGTCAATATCGGCTTCCTCATAAGTAGGGTAGGGGAGTTTATCGAACAGGTAATTTTTGATAACCACCTTCACGGCGGAAGCGGTTTGTTCCTTATCCGCCCAATGAATAATTCTAAACTCTTTGCCTTTCAGCCGCTCCAGTAGTTGTTTGGCGATGTCCTTGAGTTCGGCTTTTTCCTTGTCGCTGATTTTTTTGTCCCGGCCCAACATATCCAGCACGGCCAATTCTTCCTCGTTCAGGTCTTCCCGGACGGCCCGCTTTCCTTCCTCGCTCAGGTCGCGGTAGAAGTCCACCAATTTATCGAAGATGTCCTTGATGGCCCCGTATTCCTTGCCGGTGTTGTATTCCTCAATGATGCGCTGATAGCGTTCGTAGTAATCCACCCGGAAAGGATTGTCTTTCAGCATCTGGTGGAGCTTTGCTTCCACCTTGTCTTTGAGCGATTGCACGGCAACGGGTTGGTTATCGCCCAATTTCAAAAACTCCCGCTCGATGCGCTCGAAATCCAAATTGCTCAAATCCACTTTGTTGCCGTAACCCTCCACCGGCTCCAGGGCGACATTCAGACTTTCGATGGATTTGTCTACCACCGCTTGTACCTGCTTCACAATAGCGGAAATATCGGCTTCGTCCTCATTGCGATGGATGACGGCATAAATGGCGTTAATAGCGTCCCGTTGCGGTTGGAACGCATACACGGCGGGTTCAGGAAACAAGGCCTTGAATTTCTTGAAAACCTCCCTGGCCAGCACCCCGAATTTATTCCGGCTTTCGTCGTTGAGGCAAACGGCGTTCACCCCCCTTTGAATAGCGGCAATTTTATACACCCCTTCGCTTTCAATAGCCATGCTCAAATGGAAGTCCACTTCCTCTTTCAAAAAAGTCACCGTTGCCGCAATGGTTTCCTTTAAGTCTTCCGCCAATTCTTCGAGCGGCTGCACCGGGGCTTCAATGTCGCCCCCTTCGCCCGACTTCTTTTTATCGCCGCCGATAGCATAAATCGCCAACGCTTCCAGTAGGGATTTATAGGTCTCGATGTAGTCAACGATGAGGCCATTGTTTTTCCATTCATCATGCACCCGGTTGGCCCTGGCGATGGTCTGCATGAGGGTATGCGACTTCATTGGCTTATCCAGGTACATCGTGGAAAGGCTTTTCACGTCGAAGCCAGTCAACCACATGGCGCAGA
>JAYUXG010000039.1:0-5338 GCA_043753125.1 Saprospirales bacterium
GGCAGAAGTTGTTTGTAGTTCGCACCACAAACCTAAACTTTTGCCCTTCTTTATTCCTATTAAATAAAATCGGATACCCGATTTCTTTACGAACCATTGATAAATAGATATTTGATGTAAATATCGTTGAAAAAATCCAATCCATGTCCCACCCCCATTTCACCCGTCTGCTCCAATTACTGCGCCAGGAAAAAGACGAGGACCAGCGCGAATACCTGCGGCAGGTGCGCGAACGGCCGCTGGCAGAGCGGGTGGAACAGGGCTACGCCTGGTATCCGCTGCTGGTGGTACAGACGGGATTTGCCTTGGGCGAAAAAGCCTTCGTGCTAGTCGAGCGCACCACCCGGCTGCACGAACCGCACCAGCTCCGAGCGGGGCAATCGGTCAATTTTTTCACCACCACCCCCCACGTTGAGCTGCCCGAAAGGTCGGGCATCATCCACTTTGTGGAGCGCAACCGCCTGAAAATCATCCTCCACGCCCGCGACGTACCCGACTGGATCAACCAGGGCCAACTTGGCGTGGAGCAACTCTTCGACGACCGCAGCTACCAGGAAATGGAGCGCGCCCTGCTCAAGGTCATGCAGGCCAAAGGGGACCGGCTGGCGGAACTGCGCGACCTGCTCAGCCCGCCCTCCTCGCTGCCAAACCAAAATAAACGTCCACTTCCTACGTTTTCCGCGCCAAGGTTTTTGCTGGAAAAAGGCCCTTCTAATGCTGTAGAAGAAACAGACACGGAAGGTGTGGCAGCAGCAATGGGCCTCAACGCTTCGCAATACGCCGCCGTACAGGCCATCCTCGCCAACCCAAACGTGGCGGTGATCCACGGACCGCCCGGCACGGGCAAAACCACCACGCTGGTGGCCGCTATCCGCCTGCTTTGCGAGCGCGAAAGCACGGTGTTGGTGACTGCTCCCAGCAACACCGCCGCCGACCTGCTCACCGAACGGTTGGCCGCCTCCGGGCTGAACGTAGTGCGCATTGGCAATGTGAGCCGGGTAGACGAACACATCCTGCCGCACACCTTAGATGCCATCCTGGCCCGGCACCCGGAGAGCCGCAATATTAAAAAAGTAAAGCTACAGGCAGCGGAATGGCGTCGGCAGACCCAACGGCACAAACGGACTTTTAGCGGTGAAGACCGGCGCGAACGCGAGCATTTGAAGCAACAGGTACGCGAACTGGAAGCCTGGGCCAGTGCCTTGGAAGCGCGGCTGGTCGAGCAAATCCTAACCTCGGCCCAAGCCGTCACCTGCACGCTGGTCGGTGCGGCCAACCCCATCCTGGAACGCTACAAATTCCGCACCTGCGTGATGGACGAAGCTGCCCAAGCCCTGGAACCCGCTGCCTGGATACCAATCCTCAAGTGCAGCCGCGTGGTACTGGCGGGCGATCCCTTTCAGCTGCCGCCCACCGTGAAGAGCCAGGAAGCGGCCAGGCAGGGCCTGTCGGTCACCTTGATCGAACGCTGTTTGGACATTATTCCCCAGCAGGTCCACCTGCTGACTGTACAGTACCGGATGCACCAGGCCATCATGGATTTCTCCAACCAGTACTTTTATGGCGGTGCGTTGCAGGCCCACGAGTCGGTGCGCGAACGACTGTTGTCGAATGCGGAATATGGAATACGGAATACGGAATTGCCCGCTGAAGCATCCAACGACCTTACCCAAATTCCGCATTCCGCATTCCGGACTCCGCATTCGGAAGTTGTTGTTTTTATCGATACCGCCGGGACGGGTTTTGAGGAAAAAGTAAACCGCCGGACAGGCAAGGATTCGAGCCGCTATCAAAGCAAGTACAACCCCGATGAGGCCTTGCTGGTGCGCGAGCATCTGCTGCAATTGTTGTCAAAATTCCCGGATGGCGATTGGCCCTCTATCGGAATTCTATCCCCTTATCGGGAGCAGGTGAACTACTTAGAGCAGCTGATACGCGACGATGCGACCTTGGCCCCCCTGCTCTTGCCACGGTCCATCGAAGCCCGTAGTGGCTTGGCTATCAATACCATAGACGGATTCCAAGGTCAAGAACGCGACGTAATCTACATCAGTCTGGTGCGCTCCAACGAACGCCACGAGATCGGCTTTCTCAGTGACTACCGCCGTATGAACGTGGCCATGACCCGTGCCCGGATGCTGCTGGTGGTCATTGGCGATTCGGCCACCATCGGCAACAGCCCATTTTACAAAGCCTTTCTGGAATACTGCGACCAGCGTGGGCTATACCAGACGGCCTGGGAGTATTTGCAGTAAGTCAAAGCAAAATTCCCATGCCGATATCAAAGCGTTTGTGCAAGATTCGATCTACGCCTTTGACGTTTCCCCAATTCTTCCAAGTGCGTACCTTGTGCTGAAACCGCAGGCCGACATGGACCGTAAAATGATTGCCCACACGGTAGCCGATTTGTCCTTGGGTCATCCAGCCGCCACGCCATGTTTCGGTGGTGGTAGTAAAATTATTCTGGTCATTTTTTTGGTCGGCAAATGCCCACCCTGCGGCGAGGGCATAAAACGGGGAGACATTACTCCGCAAAAAATAGCCCCTGGCTTCCGCAAAAACGGGATAGGTGGCTACGTCATCATTTCCAGGCGCGAGATTTTCGACGCCGACACCGATGCCTAGTCCCAGCAGACGGCTGATCTTCCAGCCCGAACTATGTTGCAGTCCCAGCCCAATCCCACTGTGGCCCACTTGTGTCACTACCCGCGAGGCATGGTAGCAGCCGGATTCGCGAAAGATGTACGAGCGATGCGATAGCGGCGTACGGCAGTGCTGTTTCACTTTTTTTACGTTGCTGACGGGCAAACGTATCTCTGCACCACCCCAGGTGGTCATCGCTAAATCGCCGTCCAAGTGGTACTCGGTAATTTTGCCGCGCAAAATGGAACCATTGCTCAAGAATACCACGTCGCGGCAGTTTTCTTTTTGTTGCGCAAAGCAGGGGACAGCGGCGGGGAAGAGGAGGATAATCAGGATATATTTCATGGTACTATGTTATCTCATGCTTGGGTTTTGTCACTCTGTCGAAATCCGTCCACATCACGTGCACACTCGTAACGTGGACGGATTCCAGCAGGGACAAGTCTAACGTACTCAAAAAATCAAAATGTCCAATGTCCAAGTATACAAGCGTCTCTATTTGGTCACCGGCAAAAAGCTCATCTGTCGCGGACTCGACGGGTTGCTCACGTCGAATTGGTAAAAGCCCCCATCGCCGACCAGCAGCAAGTGACTGTCGCTGAACGCAATGACATCGTAGGCTTTGACGCTCTTGAGGTGTGCAAGTTCCCGAATGGCCAGCGGGTCAGTTTTATCAAATATCTTCAACCCATCGTCGCAGAGAAAAAGGTGTTCATTGGTGATCGCCAGGCCGAAAGGCCGCTGCATCGGGTAGGTTTTGAGCAGCGAGGCACTGGGCAAGTTTTCGATGCCAACAATGTCCAATTGGTTGGACGTGCCGCTGCAAGTGGTGCCATCGTGGATGGTGACGTAGGCGTATTGGTCATCACAAACCACCGGATCGCAGCCGTTGGCATGCACAAACCTGCCTTGTTCCACAGGACGCACGGGATTCGAGTTGTCAAAAATGAAAACCCCCGCCTGCGAACCGATGAAAAGTTTGTCTTTCCACGGGAAAATGGTCTCCACGTTCCAGCCAACCAACACCGAATCGCGGCGGGTGGGGCAGGGTGCGGCTACCGACCAAGTGCGCAGCCAGCTGTTGTCCACCGTGTACAAAAAATCATCGTACAGCCCAAAACGAGCGTAAGAGCCACCGATGCCCGCCGAAAGGCCAACAAAATCTCCGCCAGCAAGGTTTATGCTGCCGTTATTACTTTTGTCAAAGGCGAAGAATGCATCCTCCATCATAAACCAATTTCTCCCCCAACGATTGTCCTCGCAGGTGATCTCCTCCGTTATTTCCGTTTGTTTGTAGTCTACCAAATAGCCGTTTTGTGGAAAAAAGCCGAGCAGCGGAAAAGCGTTTTCGGAGCGGCACACCAGTTGGGGATTTTGCAGGTCGGCGATGTTGACCGTCAATAGATCGATGTATTGGTCGGCATACAGCAACTGTCCGCGAATAGCGATGTCCACATTGCCGGGGATGTTCCAAAAGGCGATTTTCTGGGGATTGGCTGGGTTGCTGTTGTCCACGACGTGGATGCCCTCTTGTTTTTCATTGATAAAGAGATAGGTCCCGAAGGCGTATATTTTTCCGGGATGGCGCAGCTCGCGGGGTGCTTCGGCGGTGATGCCGACGCGTATCTCCGCCAAAGTTTTGTAAATGGGGTCGAAGCGGATGTAGGTGCGCGTGGAGTGACATTCGTCACGCAGACAATTGCTCAAAAGAGCAATCATGAAAAGGCCAAAAAAGGCGAGGAGAGGGAGCGTTTTGTGTTTCATCATATAACGGGTTGAGTGTGAAAGAAAGTCCGGTTTACAGGATAGACAGCAGGTTAAGGAGGGTAGTTGGGTCAGGCTGGACGCATAAGAATTTTTGTTTTGATCCTGCGTTTTTAGAGTACCATACAACAAATAAAGTGAATGTGTAAAGTTTTAACAAACAACGCAATATGCAAAAAGCATACAGCAACAACAACACCGCTACTAGTACCCGATGTTGGTGCTGGTGTTGCTGGTGGTGTCATCGTCCCACCGCTAACATTGGCCGTACCGGCTGCTGCTGCATTTTCATCAACCAATTGCGCGAGAAGATCGGGGTCATGTTTGGCAACCCGGAAACGACGACGGGTGGTAACGCCCTGAAATTTTACGCCTCCGTGCGCCTCGACATTCGCAAGAGCGGTGCCGCTTTGAAAGACAAAGAGGGCAACCTTGTGGGCAATCAGGTGAAGGTGGTGAAAAACAAGCTGGTACCACCATTCCGTATTGCGCAGTTCGACATCATTTTCGGCGAGGGCATTTCCAAGGTCGGCGAGATCGTCGACCTGGGTGCGGAGTACGACATCATTCAGAAAAGCGGCGCCTGGTACGCCTACAACGGTGCTAAAATTGCCCAGGGCCGCGATGCTGCCAAGCAGTTTTTGAAGGATAACCCGGAAGTCGCTCTGGAGGTCAAGGAGAAGCTGGCCTCGGGCAACGTGACGAAACAAGCTGCCGCATTGGCGCTGGCCGGTGGGGATGATGGCGAGGAGGCTTTTTAAGGATTAGCACTGTGATATTTGCAATCAGCCAGCCCGATGTGTCGGGCTGGCTGATTTTTTATCAAATTTAAGAAAACAATGGTTCGTAAAGAAATCGGGTATCCGATTTGATTTGATAGGAATAAAGAAGGGCAAAAGTTTAGGTTTGTGGTGCGAACTACAAACAACTT
>JAYUXG010000040.1:0-29653 GCA_043753125.1 Saprospirales bacterium
GTCTTGCCAAAACCGACGATAATACAATACACCGCCGCTACGCCGGGGGCTTCGTTGGTCCACTTGAAAGTCTGGTGGGCAAAATGGATGGTAATAGCGTGTTTGTCCAGCAGTGTGCCCCACAGCATCCCGACTTGCTCGCCCTGCGTAATACTGTTGGTGCTCACGAAAGCGACTTTGGTCTCCGGGCTAAGGCCCAAATACGCGGCAGCTTTGATGTACCAGCCGCTCACGTAGTCGAGCGTACCGCTGCCGGAGGCATTGCCAAAAAGGTCCTTGATCTCCCCTCGTTGTACCTCATCCATGACTTTGGAGCCGATAAAAGGCGGATTACCAATGATATACGAAAAAATTTCCCCTACGGGCAGCAGCCTGTCCCAATCCGTTTGCAGCGCGTTGCCCGTCAGAATATGTGGCGATTCGCGGAGCGGAATACTGGGAATGGTCACGCCGAAGGTATGCAGCAGGGCGCGATTAGCCTGATGTTCGGCCAGGTACAGCGCGACCTGGGCGATGAGGGCCGACACGGGCTTTATTTCCAGGCCGTGGAATTGTTCGAGCCGGACATTGGCCAGTAAGCTGGCATCGGTGACGTACTGAATGCCTTGCACGGCTTTTACTACCTCCATATCGAGCAGACGGAGTTCGCGGTAGGTGACTACCAGAAAGTTGCCGCAGCCGCAGGCGGGATCGAGAAAGCGGAGGCTGCCAAGTTTGCGGCGAAAAGCATCCAGTTTCTTTTTGTCGCTGCGTACGGCCTGGAATTCGGCCCACAATGCATCGAGAAAAAGCGGGTCAATCAGTCGCCGGATATTGGTGTCGCTGGTGTAGTGGGCACCGAGGGCGCGGCGTTCGGTATCGTTCAGCACGGCCTGGAACAACGAGCCGAATATTTCCGGGCTGATGCCCGCCCAATCGAACATGGCGCAGGTTTCGAGGGCGTTGCGCAGGCCCATCGAGCCGGGCGGGGTTCGGGTCAGTTTTTCGGCAAACAGGCCACCATTGACGTAGGGAAATTGCATGAGGGCGGCACCCACTTCGCCGCGTCGGCGCACCGGCGTGTTCAGCACCTCAAACAATTCGAGCAGGGCTTCGCCGATGTCGCTGCCGTTTTCGAGGGTATGCCGGAGTATGTATTTGGAAAATTGTTTGGCCTCGAAGATGCCGGTGTCTTCCGCGAACATACAGAACAACATTCGCACCAGCAGCAGTTCGAGGTCGTGGCCCGTATAGTGCGCACCGCTCAGTACTTTATGAATGGAGGCGATACGCTCCACGGCATCGAGGTTGGCTTTTTCCTCGGCCACCAGGAGTTCGCCCGCGAATTCGGGGATGAAAGCAAACTCGGCGAGGCGTTGGGGCAGTTCGGCGATAGCAATTTCGACAAAGCCCTCCTTTGCTTCAGCTTCCAGGTTGTACACCCGGAAGCGTTTGAAGTTGCACAGCACGACGCGGCGTGGGCGTTCGGCAAGCGGTAATCCAGCCACATATTCCATCGCTTGCCGGAAGGTTTTTTCAAAATCTTCGGGCTTATCCAAATGGGCCGATTTGTGCTCCACTAGCATCTTGCCTTTCCAGATTAAATCAATAAATCCCTGGCGGTTGCCTTCGCGTTTTACCCGGCCCTCGTGGCGGGCAAAGCGGCGTCGTTCGAGCTGGAAAATTTTCAAAAAAGCGTCCCAGTAAGAGTGGGCCTCGCCTTTTTCGTCGCGTTCAGCGGCCCATTCGTGTACAAAAGCGGTGGCGTTTTGGCGGTAGGTATCCCAGACGAGGGTGTTCATGTGGAGTGGCTGGCGGTGTGTGGATTTAATTAGAAAGGGATACAGATGTAGACTGGACAAAAGTAGCAAAGAATACTTAGAGGCCGCCCGAGTGATTCAGGCGCAAAATGCTTTTGTCGGCGTAGCAATTGCTTAACTTTGTACAAAATTTGCCGCTATGACTGCTGTGCTGAACAATGCTCAATTGGAGATTCTCCAACTCTTTGCCGCTGACCTCTCCGAGGAAGAACTGGACGATTTACGTCGGACGCTTATTGAATTTCGCTATCGCCGCCTGCAACAATCACTCGATAAAATGAACCTTTCGCCAGCACAAATAGAAGATTGGCGCACCGGGCATGTATTCTGAATGAGTACGAAGAAATTTTTGGGCAGCGTGCCAACCCCGAGGTCGCAGCACTTGCTTTAGATGTCTTAGATATTCTGCCGAATATCGCCCGCATTCACAAATATTTTTTCTGGAAACTTATTACTGCCGATCCCGACGACGACAAGTTCGTGGACTGTGCTGTCGCTGCTACAGCTAACTTTATTGTTACCGATGACCGCCATTTCCGTGTCTTGAGAGATGTACCTTTTCCTAAGGTGAACGTCATCAGCAGCCAAGAGTTTTTGGAGCTGCTACGCACACTATAGCGTGGTTTTCATGTTGTCAGACGAGTGCATGACATGAAGTCGTGTCTAAAAACACCTTCGATTTCCGGCTTTTTTAGCACTTTCGTCCGCTCAATTCCTAGCATTTTCCTATGCGCGTCGCCGGTTTCACCTTTATTCGCAATGCCCTCCAGTATGACTACCCTATTGTGGAGGCCATCACCTCCATACTGCCGATCTGCGATCACTTCGTCTGTGCGGTGGGGCAGTCGGACGACCAGACGCTGGAATTGGTACGCAGCATTGGAGACCCTAAAATCCATATTGTGGAGACGGAGTGGGACGATAGCCTGCGGGCCGGCGGTCGGGTGCTGGCCGTGGAGACCAACAAGGCCTTTGCTGCCGTGTCGCTCGAGTACGATTGGTGCTTCTACATCCAGGGGGACGAGTGCGTGCCGGAAAGCGAACTGCCCGCTATCCGGGCAGGCATGGAGCAATACCTGCATGACCCGCACACCGAGGGGCTGCTGCTGAAATATCGCCATTTTTATGGCTCTTATGACTTCGTTGGGGCTTCGCGCCGCTGGTATCGGCGGGAGGTGCGTATCATTCGCAATGACAAAAGTATCCGCTCGTACCGCGATGCGCAGGGCTTTCGAAAAATGAACGGCGACAAGCTCCGCGTTCGCCTGCTCCATGCCCACATCCACCATTACGGTTGGGTGAAAAATCCAGCGGCACAGCAACAAAAGCAGTTGAATTTCAATCGTTTGTGGCATTCGGATGCCCAAGTGCAAGCTTTGTCCGGCCCAGCGGCGACCTATCACTACGGGGATACCGAGCCGCTCGAACGCTTCGGCGGCCAGCACCCGGCGGTGATGCAGCCACGGGTATCGGCCATGAATTGGCAGTTTGCCAGTGATCCTGCCCAAGCGCGTTGGTCGTGGAAAGATCGCCTTTCCAACTGGATCGAAAAGCATTTTGGCTGGCGTCCCTTTGAATATCGGAACTATATATTATTGAAATAGAAAAAACAAAAGCGTATATGCCGATCCTACAATCGTTGTTCTATTTTTTCTTGGCTGGTCTTTGTGAGATCGGTGGAGGCTACTTGGTTTGGCTTTGGCTGAAAGAGGGCCGGTCATTGTGGTACGGCATACTAGGGAGTCTTATTTTGATTTTGTATGGAGTAGTAGCCACTTGGCAATCTACTAGTTTTGGACGTACCTATGCTACCTATGGTGGCATATTTGTTATTATGTCTCTACTGTGGGACTGGAAAGTAGGGGGTACCAAACCGGATAAATATGATCTGATGGGCGCATCGATCATTTTAGTCGGTATTGCTTTAATTATGTATTCTCCCAGAAAGTAATTAAGTAAAGGCTAATACGCCTACTTATGAACATATAAAAAATAATTTGTCGATTTCCCAACCCAGAATGTCATTCCGACGTTAGGAGGAATGACAACTCGGTTAAGGTACATGGTGCTAACTTATTACTCATTTGTTCCTTAAAACAATCCACTGCCCTATTCCAAAATAATTGCCTTCACACAGCTGGCGAAATAAGTGGAACTGATTACGACTAAGTTTGTAAAGTCAACCCTCTTCTGCAATACCGTCGCTCAGGACCTGAAACCGTTCGCTCACTTCAAAGACCAGTTGCTGAAAATCGCGGTCGGCCCGCACATCCTTGCGCCAGGTGAAGCCCCGTTCGATCATATCGATGGTCTCAACAATCGAGGCACTGCCGTCCGCATTTTTACCCATTAGCCACACGGTATCGGAAATGGCCAAGGTTGGTTCGATGTCGTGAGAAACGATGACAATGGTGCGCAATTCGTCCAGTTGGGCGATGGTAGCAATGAGCTCGGAGATTTTGGCCTTCATCAGCGGGTCCAGACCGGAAAATGGCTCGTCCATAAGCAACACCGTGCTGCTGCACAGCAGCTGTTGGGCTATGGCCAAGCGTTGACGCTGGCCGCCGGAGAGTTCGTTGGGGTATTTGTCGGCGTGATCGCGCAGGCGAAAGTGATCCAGGTAATAGTCCGCTTTTTCCTTTAAATTGGTGCCAGTATAACCGCCCTTTTTGGCTCCCAGCTCCAACTGCGAACGCACTTTTAAAAAAGGGTATAAATCGTAGGTTTGGTAAACCATACCGATCAAATGCGGACTAACTGGCACCAGCGTTTTCAGGGCTGGAGCATAGGCGCGTACCGTTCCTTTAGTAGCTACGCGCAACCCGGCGATGAGTTCAAACAAGGTAGACTTGCCAATGCCCGATGGCCCCAGAATGGCCAGCACTTGCCCTTGGTTTACATCGGGCCGTACGATGTTGAGCACCTGTTGGCGAATGTTCGTCAGGATGGGTTGTCCTTCGCGGTATTGAAACAGTTCGACGTTCACGTCCAACAGGAGCGGTTCCTTTCTTTCGTACTGGGACATTGGATTGGTTGATTAGTTGATTTGTTTACTAGTTCCCCGCCAGCCATTTCAACAATGGGTTGCGCGTTTCTTTTCTTTTCCAAGGGAAAGCAATCCAGATGATGCCACGCAACAGACTGTCCAGCAGCAGCCCCACTACCAAAATAGTAATTTGAATGGCAAAAACGTACTCAAACCCTTTACGCTGATACACATTGACCAATAACGCGCCCACGCCACCATACTCCCGGAACATGGACTCAATACTGGTCAGCATCATCCAGGCAATGGCGAAGTTCTGGGCCATCAGGTCCACGGCCTCGTAGAGGGTGCCGCGCACCACGGTGTACCAGGTGACTTCCTGTTCGTTCATGCGCAGGGTGCGGCTGTACGAGTACATCCGTTGCGGGATGTCGCGGATGACCGCGATGACCCCGGTGAGCAAATAGGTCAGGATAGTGAAGCTCATGGTGAAGAGCTTGGCTTGAAAAGAGGTACTGGTGAACAATAAAAAAATAAAACTAACCCCAATGAGCGATAGAAAACGAAACTTGGTGATTAGTTCCACCAGCGGCATGAACACCGGCACCCGACTCAAATAGGCCAAGAGCATAGCCACCACGATCGTCACGGTCATGGACAACAGGGCGGTTTGTGCACTCCCGGCCAGTTCGCCCAACAGGTTATACTGCGAGACCAGTTCCAGCCAGGCATTCCAGACCTTACCGGGGTGGGGCAGGCCGACCGGGCAGAAAAACTGCCAGGCCAGCAAGATGACCACGGCATACGTCGCGATCAACAGAGCGCGAGTGGTGCCGGATATGGTGCCATTCCAGCGAAATAGCTCTTTTAGTTGTTGCATAATGACTTGATTACACGCCGTAATTGATTTTTCTGAGTATTTGAAATGGCGAGTATTTGATCAAATACCTGACTATCAAGTGCTTTGATCAAATACTCACATCCTCAAAAGATTAGCGTACGAGGTGATTAGTCCCCAAATACAATCTCCACCCGCCGATTCCGCGCCCGTCCTTCCGGCGTATCGTTGGAGGCAATCCCTTTGTCAGAGCCATAACCCTGTACCTGCGCGAAGCGCTCGCCGGGGAAGCTGTACTTCGAGCGTTTCATGATCCACTGGCGCACAGCGTCGGCACGAGCCTGGGAGAGGGACATATTGGTTTCGTAGTTGCCCACATTGTCGGTATGGCCCTTGATGCTCATCCGCAAGTTGGTGGTACTCAGACTGTTGAATATTTCTTCCAACACCTTTTCGCTCTGCGGGGTGAATTTTGCCCTGCCGGTCTCAAACTCGATATTGTAGTTGCGACGACCGTACACATCGGTCATGTCGCCTTTAGAGTACGTTTCTTTAAAGCCCTCCGCCATTTTACCCTTGTCAGAACTGGCATAGACGGCTTTCAGGGCAGACAAATCCAATGCCTCGGCAGCAGCGGGAAAACTGGGCAGGTCTTCCGGGTATAGCTTGGCCATGTAGTTGGCAAATAAGGTGTACACCGAGGCGTAGGAATTGGAGGCCCCGTCGGCCACGCCAAGGTCGTCTGCGTTGTCGGCCAGATTGCAGGAGCGCGAGCCACCGACCAATGCCGTCCGCCCGGAAGGCATATCCACTTCTTTGCCCCGGTAGAGCTCGTACCAGTTCACCTCGTCACCAAACACGTCCTTGTTCATCTCGCAACCGTAGCGGAGCGCAGCATCATAGGTTTTCACTTGGTCGCCAGCGGTGGCCAGCGCAGTCACGAAACGCTTGGTCTGATCCACATTCTGCTCCAAATACCTATTCAAACCCAAGATCAGGCAGGGCATTTGTTTCACGTTTTCGCGGGTGCTGAGCAGCGTGACCACATCGCGGCCGGTTTTGAACACCTTTTCGTCTTCGGGCGACCAGGTAGAGGCAGCGTCTATTTTTACGGTGGTGTTCTTGCCGGTTTTCTTGCCGTCTTTTACCTCGGGCAGCTCCACGCCCTGATTGGCCACGAAGCGGTCGGCGGCTTCCACGAACGTGGACACGCCGATGAAGTTGAGTCGGCCTGCGTCATACACCGTCGGGTCAGGGTTCACCGGTACGTCGTTGTCGGAGGCCCATTTGATGGCGATGTTGTGGTCGCCATCTTTCAGCACCACCGCGCAGACCCCGCCGCGCGCTTTTTGCGGGTCTTTTTTCCAGGAAACCGGCCCAATAAACTTGTCCTCGCCATAAGAATACCCGGAGACGTAAAAGCCTTTTACTTTGTAGGAAGGGTCCACTTCAGCCAGTTTTTGGTCGAGGGCCACTTTGAAGGAAGCCATGTTGTCGCCCATAATGCCGCAAAAGACGGCGGGCGCATTTGGGTTGCGTTTGTAATCGGACGCGAACTTGACCAAGGCCTCTTGCATTTTGCCGTAGTCGTCCTGCCGCGTGAAGGTCAGATCAATGTTGTTTTTGGCCATCAAACTACCCTCTTTGGTGTTCACGCCGCCATTGGCGTAGGAAATGGGCGTTTGGGCGTTCCAGCCCATGCCGAGATAGGTCATCCGGGTGGCATTGCCCGCGCTGAAGTCGCTGTTGCCGGGCAGGGGCAACTGGGTCAAGCCAGAGGTCTCGTAGTTTTTGGGTGCGGAACCGAGGATTTCGTTGGTCTTGCTGTCGGTGCGCTCCAGATCTACCACGTGTACGTTTTTGTCCAACAGGCCGGACTTGCCAAGAAAAGTGCGGGCCAGGAAAAAAACACCGCCAACAATGAGTAAGGTAATGAGGAGTCGGGAAAAAGTGGTTAAGCGTGCCATAGGGCTGGAGAAAAATTGTTTTGGAAGAAAGATTTGGTTTAAAAAATGACCGTTTGATGGCGGAAAGTTTGCCCTCGAATGAATCCAGAAGCACTATATCTTCGACACAAACGTACTTAAATCCGACTACAATCCGGCGAAATTCAACCAATGCCAATTGCTGGCATTTTTAAACCCAGCCCTATAGCTTTGCCCAGCACCAATCGGCCATCCACCAGTTCCGGCTCTGCAAATGGGTTGTTCCGAATCAGCCAGCAACCGTCCAGATCGGCATAATCGCAAAGTGGCGCGAGCTGAGCGGCAGCGCGAATGCCGCAGGAAGTCTCGGTCATGCAGCCGATGAACAGTTTTAGCCCGCGTTGGCGAGCCGCTTGCGCAATGTGGTACCCCTCGGCCAAGCCGGTGCATTTCATCAACTTTAAGTTCAGCCCGTGAAAGGCCTGGGCGACGCGGTCGAGGTCGGCGAAGCGCTGGAAACTCTCGTCGGCGATAATGGGTAGCGGCGAACGCGCAGTGAGCCAAGCGGCGGCCGCCAGGTCATCTTTCGGCGTGGGCTGCTCGATGATCTGCACATTTTGCTCCGCCAGCCAATAAATAAGGTCGAGTGCGGCTTCGCGGTCGGTCCAGCCCTGGTTAGCATCGGCATAGATCGGCAGATCAGACACTTCCCGAATGGTCCGGATGATGGCCCGGTCGTCGTCGCTGCCAAGTTTGATCTTCAAGATTTGAAAGCCCTCCGCCTCTGCTACTTTTTGGCGCAGCACCTCGGGCGTATCCATGCCGATGGTAAAACTGGTCCGGGGCATTTGTTCGGGCGAGATGCCGCCCAGCAGTTGCCATACCGGACGGTTTTCCAATTTCCCCCACAGGTCGTGCAGCGCAATATCCACAGCGGCTTTGGCGGCGTGGTTGCCGGGCGCGAGGGCCTCTATTTCGGCCAACAGGGCAGGCATATCGAATGGGTAACCCTTATTTTTCAACACTCGTCCGGCTTGGTCGAGGAACGCGGCGGCGGTGGCATGGGTCTCGCCATAGTAGGGTGGCATGGCCGCCTCGCCATAGCCCATTTGGTCGTCGCAGCGGAGCTCGGTGAGAACGGCATTGGTATGGGTGCGCATCCCCAAGGCCAGGCGGAAGGGATGGCGAAGTTCCAATAGAAGAGGACGGTGGGTCAGTGCCAGCCCTGACTTCCTCACCGAATGAGCCTCCTCCGCCAAGGTATGCGATTTGAACTTGTTGTTTTTTATAGCCATTTCGCCAATTGCTAGGTTGCCTGTTTACTACGTCACCTCCCTCCCCTTCCACTCAAATTTTTTGAAAAACAAACTCGCCGTGCCTACCCCGGCAATGTAAACGGTATGCATAAAAAAGGATGGCCAAAACCAACGCAACAGATCAGTACGCCCAAAATAGCGGCACATCAATCGCAGGAAGAAGTAATCTGCTGTAGCTTTGACCACCAGCTGAAATATTAAGATTGGCAAATGGAATGCAGTGACATCCCGGCTTTCATCGGGAAGGCAAAAGGCAAAAGACAACCCGAGCGCATTGACCAGAATACTCCAGCAAAACAGAAATACCGAGGCCAATGCCAGCCGTACCGGCCATTCCGGCAGCGCGGCATTTTTGGTACCCCAGCGCAACCGTTGTTGCAGGAAAGACCGCCACTCGGGTTTGGCCTCGGTCAGCACCGTTGCCGCCTTATTTTTTAGAAAAAAAATACCCTCCGGATAACGTACCGCCACTTTTTGGATCAAAAACATATCGTCGCCGGAAGCGTGGTTGTCATTGCCCGTAAAACCGTTCACCTGCTCAAAGGTCTTTTTGCGGTAGGCCAGATTGGCTCCATTGCCCATCCGCTGGAACCGATAATGTATCCCGGCACCCGTGATGCCCATCAGGCCCAGAAAATCAAGGGTTTGGAAGCGTTCCAATAGATTCATATCGTGGTGAAATACCACCGGAGCGGTGAGCAACTGTACCGGTTGCGGGGCCAGTTCAAATACCGAGGCGATCAACCGCAGCCAATCTGGGCCGACTACGCAATCGGCGTCGGTGGTGACGATTATTTCGCCTTTTGCCTGGGCAATGGCCACTTCGAGGGCCTTTTTTTTAAACGCGCCGCCGGGGGTTTCCAAATCCATAAAATCGCCCAGCGACAACAAGCGCACCGCTGGGAAGCGCGCTGCAAAGCCACGTACGATCTGCGCCGTGTCATCGTCGGAGTAATCGTCTACCACCATGATGTCCAGCAATGCCCCTGGGTACGTGCCACCGAGGATGGTTTCCAAGCAGCGGCCGATATTGGCTGCCTCGTTGCGGGCGGGGATGACAACCGTGAGCGTGGTCTGCGGCGTGAAATGCGCGGGCATCAGCCATTCGGGCAAGGCGTGCCAGCCTTGCCCGTACACCAGCATTAGGCCCGCATAAGCCAAGGCCAACAAAATCGAGACAATACCGAGCGCGAACAACATCTTTTGGAAAGCGTCGCCGAAAAATGCGGCGATCGACCGCCATTCCAGCATTTTTGACCGTAAAATATTTTTCCGGGCGCGGATGCGTTTCCCAAATTTAGGCAGACCGCACTGGTTTTGCCCCCGACGTGAGTACTTTTGTGAAGCTAAAATAAAATGTCCGCAATTCCGGTTAATTGCCTTCCAAATTATCGATAAGTATTCCGTCGACGTTGATTGCAGATAAATATGACTGGAGAATTTGACAATCAATAGTTTACAGCACCAACAACCAATAAACCTGTCCCCTATTCATGGAGCCACAGCGCTTGATTTCCCTAAAAGCCAACCTGCAACAACAACGTACCACCACCTACGACCGCATCGTTCGCTGGTCGTGGCGGATTATTGTGACCGGATTGGTACTTTGGCCGTGGTGTTCTTGTCCATCAATTTCATGGCCATCCCTTCCTTCCGCGAGCTGGAAGACCCCAACTCGGCGTTGGCCAGTGAAGTATTGGCCAGCAACAACGAAGTGCTGGGCCGTTATTTCACCGAAAACCGGGTCCCAGTGCCTTACGAGGACCTCAACCCCAACTTGGTGAATGCCCTCATCGCCAACGAGGATGTGCGCTTCCGCGAACACTGCGGCATCGATGCGCGGGCCGTGGGCCGGGTGATCGTGCGCACCGTATTGCTCAGCGATCAAAAGTCGGGTGGTGGCTCTACGATTACCCAGCAATTGGCCAAAATGCTCTACTCCGACCGTGATTTCAGAGGTATGGGCAAGGTGCAAAAAACGCTGAAACTGTTTTACATGAAACTGCGGGAGTGGATCACCGCCGTGAAACTGGAACGCAGCTACACTAAGGAGGAAATACTGGCCATGTACCTCAACCAGTTCAACTTTATCAACAATGCCTACGGCGTACACGCCGCTTCCGAGGTGTATTTCGGCAAAAACCAATCCGAGCTGAAAGTAGAAGAAGCCGCCACGCTGGTCGGTATGCTGCAAAACCCCTCGTACTTCAATCCGGTGCGTTTTCCCGAACGCTGCATCCGCCGCCGCTGGACGGTGCTGTCGCAAATGCGGAAATACGGCTACCTGAGCGAAGCCCAGTTCGATCAATTCAAAGTGAAACCGCTCGACATGAGTAAGTTTACGCGGGTGAATTTCACCGACGACAAGGCCCCTTATCTCTGTTCGGAACTAAAAAAAGACGTGAATCGCATCCTGGAAGCCGAAGAAGCCCGTCGCCCGGACGGCTCCAAATACAACATTTACAAGGACGGATTGAAGGTCTATACCACCATTGACCCCGTCTTCCAGCAGCACGCCGAAGCGGCGGTGCAAGAGCAGATGCGCAAGTTGCAAAGCCGCTTTTTCACGGTCTGGAAAGGCCGCGACCCGTGGAGCTATCGCGGCAGCAAGACCAAACCGGAGGAAATCGAAGACCGCAAAGAACGCTTGGACGACCTTTTGCGCGACGGAGACCGTTACCAGGCCCTGCGCCCAAAATACCTGGACGCAATGACCGAGGAGGTGCAAAAGCGGTACAATTTCGATCTGCGTGATGCCGATATTTCGCGGATGCTGAAAGAGGAAAAAAAGCCAGGCTCCACTTCTAAATTGTTGGCTGTCAAATGGATTACGGTGGAGCAGGCCGCTGCCTACCGTAAAATAATGGGCGGCCGCGAGTGGCCGGAGATCAAGAAGCAATATGCGGCCCTGCAAGTGGGCATCCGCAAACAGTACAACGTGAAGACCAAGATGAAGGTCTTTACGTGGAACAGCCCAGGGCTGCAAAAAGATACAGTTATGTCGCCGATGGACAGCCTGCGCTACCACCGGATGTTCTTACAGACCGGCTTGCTGGCTGTGGACCCCACCAACAGCGAGATAAAGGCCTGGGTCGGCGGTATCAATTTCAAATGGTTCCAGTACGACCACATCCGCACTGACCGGCAGGTAGGCTCTACATTCAAGCCATTTCTGTACGCCACGGCCATTGCCCAGCAAGGCATCAGCCCGTGTTTTGAAGTGTACGATCAGGCAGTGACCATTCCGGCCCATTACCAAAACTTTCACTTGGAGACGGACTGGACACCCAAAAATTCATCTGGCACTTATTCGGGTGTCCGCATGACCCTGAAAGAAGCCCTGAAAAACTCGGTGAACTCCGTAAGTGTTTATCTGATGAAACAAATGGGCGATGTGCGCCCGGTCATCGGGCTGTGCAACAACATGGGTATTGATTCCACCCGCCACCGCATCCCCAACGCGCCAGCGATCTGCCTCGGCGTGGCCGACTTAACGATTATGGAAATGACCGGGGCCTATACCACTTTCGCCAACAAAGGGATGTACGGTCAACCATTCGTAATTCGGAAGATCGAGGATAAGAACGGGCGCGTCTTATACCGCTCTGCCCCTGACGAACGGGTCGCCCTACCGCAAAACGTGAACTACGTGATGACCCAAATGCTGAAATACAACGTGCAAGGCGCGCCGGGCATCAATTCGCTAAAAAGTGACATTGGCGGCAAGACCGGCACCACGGATGATTATACCGATGGCTGGTTCATGGGCATCACGCCCCGTCTGGTCGTTGGCACCTGGGTGGGCGGGGAAGACCGCTGGATTCGGTTCCTGAGCCTCAACGATGGCCAGGGGGCGCGTATGGCCCGCCCCATCGTCGCCTCCTTTATCGGGCGTCTGGAAAAGGACGCTAAGTCCGGCTACGACGCCAATGCCCGGTTCACCCGTCCAGCCGGTGACCTGGGCATCGAGATCAATTGTGCGGCCTACCAAAATGGCCCTCGCCCCTCGGGTACGGACGAGGAGGAGTTTGCGCCGGACATCTACAATGACCAGGCACCCACCGATGAGGAAAGTGTGCCAGTGCCGCCGAAGCCCGGTGATCAGAAACCGCCCGCCAAGAAGCCGGACGAAGGTTTTGGGGACCAATGAGCAAAAGGCAAATTAAACAAAAAGGCAACGTACAATGGTGAAATGAGCCGTTATTGCTTTTGCCCTTTGCCTTTTTGCCTATCGCCTTTTCGGTTCCAACCGCGCCTCCCCCCACCGAATGGCCACACCATTGTGCTTCTCCCCATCCACGGTCAATTCCGACGAATAGTTGTACACCTCGTCCGACATCCCGTTGCTGGCCTTTTCTTTTTTGATAACTACCCGGATCGCCGGTTGGCCTTCGGTAGCGGGGGCTTCGTAAGTCCACGTATCACCGTTGATGGTCGGTGCAGCCCAAGCGTACTTTGCTCCCCGTTCCCGACCAATATCCTGATAAAAAAGTCCCTCCTCGGCCTGCGAGATTTCCAAATCCCAAAACGGCTCCGTACCGCTACACCAGAACTCGAAGGGCGTACAGGTGTTCCACGGGTTTTTCGGTTCCATTACGTCGATGTCTGTTACGGTCAGTGTTTCGTCCACCACCTTGCCGCGCAGCACGGCGTACACCTTTTTGGCTGGATAAGCAACCGGCGCACAGGCTTGTCGGTAGAGCGAATCAAGGACCGGGGTTGGGTTCACCGTGTACACTTTGCCCGTAATGCAGTCATGCAGCAGCTGGGCATCCAGTCTGATCTGAAAGGAGCCACGCACGATCTGTGGAGCATTTTTATCTATTTGCGTTGGGGTCTGCAACGCTTGGTCGCTGTTGCTGCAACGTTGGAGCAACAGCATTGGCAGTAGTAAAAACAAAGCCTTTTTCATTGGAAAAATTTTAAAAGTAAAGCCCGCCAATGGCGAAATAGTAGCAGGCGGTTTCGCGGCTGCTGACGTGCGCAGCGTACAGGGAGTTTAGAAATCACCTTACCTTTGCCGCCGCTCTCACCAACCATACGCCGCTATCGGTGTATTTATTTCCAAAAAAGAAAATACGCAGACCGTTCGCGAGGCTTGCAAAGTCTCAAAAACAAAGTGCATTTTTTTGAAAATCAATATTTTAGATTTTCTTTGACAAATTATTATTCATCTCTTATCACAACATTATGGTTGGGAACCTGACGCAAAATGGCGCCAAACTCAAACGCATTTTTATTGAACCGAAGTTGCCGGAAGGCTTGGCCCTGCTGACCGAATTGGCGCATAATCTATGGTGGTCGTGGAATCACGATGCCATTGATCTATTTAAAAGCATTGACGCCGAAAAATTTGAGGCCGTCAACTTCAACCCCGTGGCCCTGCTCGACGAACTCAGCATTGAAAAGGCGCAGGAGCTGCTTGATCGCCCGGATTTCGTCGCTGGTATGAAGCGGATTTACGCGGATTTTCAGGATTACCTGCATAACGCCCCGGCCAAAGTAGGGCCGCAGGTTGGCTACTTCTGCATGGAGTACGGATTGCACCAAAGTATGCGCTTGTATTCCGGCGGGCTGGGCGTGCTGGCTGGCGACTACCTCAAAGAAATCAGCGACCGCAATGTCAACCTCGTGGCCGTCGGTCTGCTATACCGCTATGGCTATTTCCAACAGGCCCTTTCCTTGCATGGCGAACAAATCCACCTGACCGAAGCCGCGAAGTTCACCCAACTGCCGCTCCAGCCCGTCCGTGATGCCCAGGGCGAATGGATCAAGGTCCACCTTAATCTGGCGGGCCGCACGGTATGGGCCAAAGTGTGGGTGCTGCCTGTGGGCCGCGTGTCGCTCTACCTCCTCGACACCGATATCGACGACAACCGCTGGGAGGACCGCAGCATTACGCACCAACTCTACGGCGGCGACAATGAGAATCGCCTCCGGCAGGAACTGTTGCTGGGCGTGGGTGGTATGCGCGCGCTAAAAGCCATCGGCCTGGAACCCGACCTGTTCCATCTGAACGAAGGCCACGCATCGTTTCTCGGTCTGGAACGCTTGCGCAACTTCATGAAAGACAAGGCCATGACTTACCCGCAGGCCTTGGAAGTAGTTCGCTCTACGCAACTGTTCACGACGCACACGCCCGTGCCAGCTGGCCACGATACTTTCTCCGAGGCCTTGCTCCGCGAATATCTGTACGAGTACACCTACGCGCTCGATCTGCCGTGGGAAGACTTGGTGGCCCTTGGCCGCGTGGACGGCAAGAACGCGACTGAACTCTTCAACGTGAGCAATCTGGCTATCCGTACTTCCCAGGAAGTGAACGGCGTAAGCCGCTTGCACGGCGAGGTGAGCCAGAAAATGTTCAACGAGCTGTACCCCGATTACAATTACGCCGAAAGCCATATTGGTTACGTGACCAACTGCGTACACTTTCCCACCTGGGTGGCCCGCGAATGGCTCGACCTGTACACCCAGGAGTTTGGCGAAGAATTTTGGGAAGACCAAAGCAACCATCAAATCTGGGGGAGAATCCATCAGGTGCCGGGCACCAAGATCATGGGAATCCGCCGTTTGCTGAAAAAACGACTGCTCGACTGGGTACGGCGCACCTTGCAGGAAGACTTGACCCGCCGGGGCGAAAATCCACGCAGTACCTTCGAAGTCATCAATTCGCTGCGCGATGATACGCTGGTGATCGGTTTTGCCCGTCGTTTTGCGACCTACAAACGCGCTACGCTGTTGTTTGCCAATGAAAAACGACTATCGGAAATTGTCAATAATTCGACCCGTCCCGTTGTCTTTTTGTTTGCCGGCAAGGCCCACCCTGCCGATAAGGCTGGTCAGGAATTCATCCGGCTGATCCACCACACCACCAAAAATCCACTTTTCAAGGGCAAGGTCATTTTCCTGGAAAACTACAGCATGGAAATGGCCAAACTTCTGGTGCAGGGCGTGGACATCTGGCTGAACAACCCCACCCGCCCCAAAGAGGCGAGCGGCACCTCTGGCATGAAAGCCGTAATGAACGGCGTGATGAACTTCTCCGTACTCGATGGTTGGTGGTGCGAGGGCTACCGCCCCGGTGCTGGCTGGGCATTGCCGGAAAAGGACACGTTTGCGGACGCGGGTCTGCAAAACGAACTGGATGCCGAGACCATCTACAACATCCTGGAAAACGACATCGTGCCTTCCTACTACGAACAGGATAAGGACGGCGTGAGCGAACGCTGGGTGAGCCACATCAAAAACACCATTGCCGAGATCGCGCCCGATTTTGTGATGAAGCGTATGGTGGACGACTACCAATCGCGCTTCTATTCCAAGCTTTGGCAGCGTAGTCAGCAATTGAAAAAGAACGAGTATGCCCTGACCCACGAGCTGGTGGATTGGAAGGCCCGCATCCGTCGCGCCTGGGAAGCCATCGAGCTGACCGAACTTGAGGCGCCCGATACTTTCAACCGCTCCTTACCGCTGGGCGAACATTTTAAGGCCTCGGTTACGCTGCACATCCAAGACCTAAAGGCCCAAGACCTCGGCGTGGAAGTGGTCTTTTACCGCCGCCAGTCCGAGACCTCCCTGGAACTAATTGCCTCCTATCCCTTGAAATTGCAACAGCAAAAGGAAGCGTTGGCCACTTATGTTTGCGACATACAACCGCAGACGGCGGGCGTGTTCGAGTACGGTTTCCGGCTATACCCGCAGCATCCGTTGTTGGCACATCGGCAGGATTTTGGGTTGGTGCGGTGGTTGTGATGTAAAATGTTGAGGCTGTTAGCAAGGCGACTTGGGCAAAGGCGAAAAATCCCTTATTTTTGGCTTATGAACAATTTGCAGAACATTATTACGCGCCTTTCCAACACCCTTGTTGCCTAAAATCGCTACCATGTCTGATACCACTTTGCACCTTGGCATTCAGGAACTAAGCCCCGAAGTCATTCGCGACTTGCAGGAAAAATACCCGGAAGCGGAAATTGAGCTGACCGTGCGTCGGGGCAGCACTCTCAAAAGGCTAAGTGAGGCAGTCTTTTGGGAGATAATTGGTTTGTTGGACTGGGCCGAAACGGGCGACGATGATGCAGTGCTGAAACCAGCGATAGTCCGACTGGCGGGTCTGCCAGTTGGGTTCATCTACCAATTTGCCGACCTGTTGGCAGAAAAACTCTATGCTCTTGACACCCGTCGCCATGCTGAACAGATGGGGGAATCTGCATATAAAAACGAAGAGCATTTTTCAGTTGATGAATTTTTGTACACCCGCTGTGCAGTAGTGGCCAACGGCCAGGCATACTATGAAACCGTGCTATACGACCCCATGCAAATGCCCAAGGATTTGGACTTCGAGTCCTTGCTCAATTTGTCCGCTGATGCCTATGAGATCAAAACCGGGAAAGAATTCAATTACGTGGCAACTTACAGTTACGAGACTTTTTCTAATAGAAAAGGTTGGCATTAGACTCCAACACGGCCATACTTATGCACGGTAATTCCAAAGAAAATCCAAAGTCGCATCATCTTTATGAGATTTTTGACAAAGAGCAAGATGACGTTTTTAAATATGGTATTAGCGATAATTCTTTTGGTGCGGATGGTCTTTCCAAACGCATTCGCCGACAACTATCTTTGATGAATACAATTGCCGGGTTGGTCCGCTATTTTGCCAATATTTTGCTCCGCGATATTCCCGGCAAACGCGAAGCAAGTAAGATCGAAGACGAACATATCGAAGCTTATCGCCAAAAATTTGGCCATCCGCCGCGCGGGAATCCCGGCAGACAAAAAAACCGGTTGCAGTGAACAAAATCAACTACCACCACAAAACCTTCCGTCCCACCCACACCGCCGCCAACGGCGAAGTGACCAACGACACCGTTTTCCACTACCAACAACAGGAAAACATCGTCACGGCGGAGTACGCAGGCGGCAGTATCGTGCGCGGACACCTCATTGCGCTGGTCGCTGCCGATGGCTGCCTGGATATGCGCTATCATCAAGTGAATGATCGCGGCGAGCTGCAAACCGGCTACTGCCATTCCGTACCGGAGGTACTGCCGGACGGCCGCCTGCGGCTACACGAGACCTGGCAGTGGACGAGTGGCAACCAATCGCGGGGTACGTCGGTCGTGGAGGAAACGTAAAACAGGATCAGCTGCCCTTTAGGCTACCTTCCGCCTCTTCCACTGGCTCTACCTTGCTAATCAGCACTTTATCAATCTTGCTCTTGTCCATGTCCATGATCTCGAAGCGATAGCCCTCACTGATGAAGTGGTCAGTGACCTTCGGAATTTCACTTAATTTGTACAGGATGAAGCCCGCCAACGTAGAATAATCAGCCTCTTCGTGGCGGAAATCCTTGATGTTGACCGTTTCCTGCAACTCATCGATGGGGATCATGCCATCCACCAGCAGGCTACCGTCTTCCCGGGTAGTGATGGTGGGGCCTTCTACGTCGTCCACATCGGGCAAGGCACCAAAAATGTTTTCGGTCAGGTCGTGCAGGGTGACGATGCCCTGTGTAGAACCATACTCATCCACCACCACGGCAAAATAATTGCGGGCTTTGCGGAAGTTTTCCAGCACCTTGATGGCGTTCATAGATTCCGGTACATACAGCGGCTGCGACAGTATGTTGCGCAGGTTGAAGTTCGGTTTGTTGCGCAGCCCGATGTAGTCGCGGAGCTTTACCACCCCCAAAATGTTTTCGATATCGTCGTCGCAGACCAAGAACTTGGTATAGCCACTTTCATGGATAATGCGGTCGTTCTCCTCCGCCGGAGCGTTGATATCCAGCCATTCTACGTTGTTGCGGTGGGTCATCACCGTGTCGGCATCGCGGTCGGCAAAGCGGAGTACGTTTTGGATAAACTCGCTTTCCTTTTCCTCGATTACCCCTTGTTGGTTGGCCAGCCGCACCATCAACTTAATTTCTTCTTCCGATACATTTTGTTGGTCGTTGGGCTTGATGAACAGCAGACGCATGAACATCTTGGTCGACCAGCTCAGGAACACCGCAATCGGCCCGGTCAGGCGCATGATGAAATTCATGATCGGTGAGAAGGTCAGGGCCAGCGTATCGGCATACTGGATGCCGATGTACTTGGGAGCCAATTCGCCGACTACCAGTGACAAGTAGGTAATCACTGCAACGACTACCGAGATCGAAATCTGCTCGGCGTAAGGGGCCAACAGCGTAATCTGTGCCACCAGCGGCTGTAGGTAATGGCCGATGGCCACACCGCCGTAGGCCCCTTCCACTATGCTGATCAGCGTAATGCCCACTTGCATGGCGGACAGGTAGTTGTTGAGGTTGTCCAGCAGGTAAAGGGCCGTGCCGGCGTTGCGGTTGCCCTTCAACCTCTCGCTCTCCAACTTGGAGCGTTTGGCTGTGATGAGGGCCATTTCGCCCAGCACCAGAAAGCCGTGGATAACGATAAGGACGAGTATTATGGCTATTTCCATGGAAAATAGACTACCGCTGCGGCGGGGTTAGAGGTTGTTTTACGCATTGGCCGCAACGGAGCCGATGTAAGTTGGTGAAAAAACGAGATTTGCGACGCAAAACAATGTTCGGAAAAACGCACAAAAATAAGGGGAAAACCAAATTTTTTGCAGTTAATTTCTCAAAACCTTGAGAACGCCCGTAAAATTTTGTTAAAATTAGGAAAGAAATAGGACAGCTGCACAATATTGTTGTATATTTGACCAGTCAATTTCGATACAGTTCCTCTGTTCACGCCTCGCAACTTCATTTTGCTTATCGAGTAAAACTTGTACACCGTTTAAATTCTTTCAATTTAATTGGTAAAACAGCAAACCGTTTTGCTTATGCAAGTTATGCCGATGCTTAATGATCAGGAACTGATTGCCCGCTACGTCAATGGCGATGAACAAGCCTTCGAAACTCTTTTGAAGCGCTACAAATCCAAAATCTACACGTCTATTTACCTGTTCGTGAAAGACCAGGCCTTAGCCGAGGATATTTTTCAAGAGGTCTTTATCAAGATCATTGATACCCTTCGGCGCGGGAAGTACAACCACGAGGGCAAGTTCGTCCAGTGGGCCATGCGTATTTCGTACAATATGTGCGTGGACTACCACCGCCGCAACAAGCGCCGCTCGCACCTGAACCCTACGGAGGACTTCGACATTTTCGATGTGCTACGGGTGGGCGATGATGCCGCCGACACGCTGCTGATGCGTAGCGAAACCCACAACCGCATCCGTCGCTTAGTGGATTCCCTGCCTGAAGAGCAGCGCGAGGTCGTGATCCTGCGCCACTATGCAGACATGAGCTTCAAGGAAATTGCTTCCCTGACTCGCGTCAGTATCAACACTGCCTTGGGCCGTATGCGCTATGCCCTAATCAACATCCGCAAAATGATGGCCGAACGCGAAGTCGTGCTGCAATAACGAATTATTTCTCCCCGCCGGTAAAAAATAGCAGGCATCCCGAAAATTCGGGATGCCTCTTTTTTTTGAAAATCCGCGTTCCATTATTTTTTACTGCGCCGCTGCTTTTACCCGCCCGCCCCGCAGCACATATACCACCACGTAACCAAAGCAAACCAACGGCACCAGTAGTGCTACCCGCATTCCCCCGGCACTAGATAGTAGTCCGGCAATGGGCGGCATGATCGCGCCCCCGACAATGGCCATTATAACCAGCGAAGAGGCCAGTTTGCTTTCCGCCGGAGCCAAACCTTTGGTGGCCAGCGCAAAGATCGTGGGGAACATAATACTTTGGCAGAAATAGGTGAGCATGATGCATATAATGCCCAACAGACCGCCAGTGACGAAAGCCAGTGCCACCAATGCTACTGCTGCCACACAGTACCAAGCAAGCACCCGCCGCGCATCCATCCGGCTCATGAGGTAAGTGCCCAGAAAACGACCCAACATGAACAGGACCAAGGCAAAAGAGGCGTGAAACCCCGCCATTTGCTCCGGCGTGATCGGCGTATCCTGGTGCAGGATGAAGGTCTGCCAAAAATGTGCGTAGGGGACGACTGGCGCAAAATGGTCAGTTTCCGCAAAATCAATTTTAAAATCCACGAAATAGCCCCATAAAGTGGTTTGTGCGCCGACGTTGGCAAATTGCGCCAGTACTCCCCAAGCCAAGTGCGGGTATTTGCGTAGCAAGCCGAAGAGACTAATATTGCCAGCCGACTGCTCTTGGTCGCGGCCTACTTCGGGCATTTTCGTGAGCGCAAACAGGATGGCCACCGCAGCCACAATAAGCCCCACCACCAAATAAGGCCCTTGCACGGAAAGGGCTTCTTCAATGCGGGCATTTTGAATTTGTTCCGGGGTCATGGTGGCTAGCAACTCCGCCGTGTACTCCCGTTTGGAAAAAATGAACAGGCTGCCTATAATCGGCCCCAAGATGACGCTGATGCCATTGAAGGACTGGGCAAAGTTGATACGCCATGCCGCGTCTTTTTGGTCGCCCAGCACCGTGACATAGAGGTTAGCCGCCGTCTCGAGGAAGGCAAGACCGCTGGCTATGGTGAATAGCGCAAACAGGAAAAAGGCATAGACACGAAAGTCGGCCGCCGGGTAAAACAGGAACGCACCGCCAGCGTAGAGCAGCAAACCCGCCAGAATACCGCGCTTGTAGCCAAACCGGCGCATGAAGATGCCTGCCGGAATAGCCATGACAAAGTAGCCAAGGTAGAAAGCGGAATCCACGATGCCGGCCTGCCAACGCCTAAGATCGAGCGCAAACTGGAAATGGCGAATGAGGGAGCCGTTCAGGCTGTTGGCGATGCCCCATAGGAAAAAAAGGCTGCAAACCAGCGCAAAAGGCACCAGATAAGGGTTGCGGCGCGGCGCAGGGTCGGGTGTAGACATACGGGAAGGTTGTTTCGTTCGACCGCAAGGATAGATAAATTAAGTCTTACGCAGCACGAGTTGGGTCTCGGTTTTTTCAGCGATGCGCTGAAAGAATTTGCGCAGCCCATCGTATTCACCTGGCTCAAAGTGCAGCTGGGTCAAGTTCATTCTTAGGACAACTTGCACCCCGCCATCGGCGTTTTTTCCGCAGGTAAAAGATATTTTTCCACCGTTGTTGGGCAGCACGACACGCGCCGGTGCAGGCAGTTCCTCAATGGCGTAACCGGCTGGCAATGCTACATTGACGACGTATTGTGCCCGCATTGGATAGGGAAAATCAACGGGGTAGTTGCGTTTCAGGGTTTTGAACGGATTTTCCTGCACGATGAAATCCAGTATCGGGCCACAGTAGAGAAAGTCGTTGACCAAATTAGCAAGGTTGGGTATCTGGCAGCGAAAGATCATTTGCAAGGGCTTACTGTAATTCTCCTGATCAACGATTGATACTGAATCGAAAGTGATGTCTGTAAAAGAGGTGGCAAAATTCTTTTTCACGAACTCCGGTGGCGTGGTATGCTGCAGTTCCGAACGCTGGTCGGAAGCCAACGGCCCGCTGCTACGCATGGTGAATTGGCCGGTCATGGCACCGTCTTCGGCCAGCCGTAGGTCACCCAACCACGTGATGGACAACTCCGTAGGGATTACGTCCACCCAGATTGGCTTCTTTTGGTCCACCGTCCAGCCCCTGCCATTATAGTGTTGCGTACGCACTTCATCCACTGCGTGAAAAGGGTCGGTGGCATCGAGCAAAATACTGGAGCTGTCTTTGCGCAGCAGTGCAACTACCGAATTGAATTGTTGCACGAATGGGTATTCGGGATATGTGGCTCCATTGGTACGAGTACTCACCAACAGCGGCACCGCATCCAGGCCCGCTTTGCGTAGTAACGCCACCAAGGCCAGGTTCAGGTCAGCACTGCTGCCAGTTTTCTGCTGAAAAACGTCGTCCAGGTCCCCATCCGTGTATTTGCGGTAGTTGCCGTTCCATTTTATCTGGCTGCTTACGAAGCGTAAGGCCCGTTCGGCCAGTTTTTCCGGGGATTCGCCAGGGATTAGCTGGATGGAGAACAGCTCCCAAAGGCGTTTGAAATGGTTGGATTTCATATACTGCTGGCCGAATTCCTTATCTTCTTCTAATTTCCCTGCCAGATCGGCCCAGGAAGTCAGAATCTTTTCATCGGCTTGTTGTGGAAAATGCGTGGCACTCAGTTGAAAACCAATATGCGCCCGGTAATCGTCCAGCGTGGTAATATAGGGCTCTTCCTTAATGGCTGGCAGGTTGGCTAATCCATAATGCGTCCGGTAAGCCATGTAACGGAGGCCGCTGACACCGGTTTCTTCCTGGGTGCTACCCTCCTGGCTCTCAAAAGCGTGGCTTGCCTGCAGCAAATATACATAATCGAAATACACTGGAATGGTCACCGTCAAGTCGCTCCAACGTACTGGCAATTCATCCTGAAAATACCAATCGTACAGCGTAAAGATGCTTTCCGACTGTATTTCATAACGATATTCAATAATGCAGCCTTTCTGTAGGTTGGGAATGAATATCTTTTTGGCCGACACCCGTTCGTTGACCTTTTCTGTAAAAACCTGATCGGATTTCACCTTCACCTTTTCCCCGGCAGGGGTGATGAGCTGTACATCCAAATCCTTAAATTTCTCCTGCTCCCGGTTGGACAGGTAGTAGATCCGCAGGTTGCCTTGGTCGAAGGCCGACTCATCGAGTACCTTGATGCGGCGGCTGTGGGTGTGTACAACCCCCCATTTTGGCCCCAAGTCGGTCAAGGTAATGGTGCCTATATCCTGCAAAATGACGGCGGTGGCCGTACTATCCTGCGGATAAATGGTCATTTTTAAATCTTCCGCCGCTACTTTTCCCCATTTTTGGATTCTATCCTGGGAAAAAATGGAAGTGGAAAAGAGCAAACAGATTAAAGCGAGTAGGTGGGAAATAGACATGGTTGGATCGGTTTTGAGCCGAAACCAAAATCGAAAATAGTGCCAATGTTAATCATTGATCCATAGATCGCCCGCTGCCACGGGTACCGCCACGCCGTCGTTCATAATGCGCTCTTGCTGACTAATGCTCTCCTGGTGGATGGCCTCCAGAAACAGGGAAATGAACTCCGGGCTGAGTTCGTTTTTCTCGCCCCGGCGGCGCAGGGCTTCGCGCAGGGCGCGGAAGCGTTCGGGCTGGAACACCGCCACGTTTTTCTCCTTTTTGATAGTGCCGATCTCACGCACCAACAGCATCCGCCGGGCGATGAGGTTGATCACTTCTTCATCCAGGTCGTCCAGTTCGCTGCGATAATGGTCGATTTGCGCCAGGAAATCCGGGTCGTTGGTGTTGGTAGAGCGCAGCACGAGCGCAGCGATCATCTCGCCAAAACGCTCCGGGGTGATTTGCTGGGCAGCATCGCTCCAGGCGGCATCGGGCGTGGGGTGGACTTCCACCATGAGGCCATCGAAGTTCAGATCGAAGGCTTTCTGGGCGGTCTCGGCCAGAATGTCGCGCCGACCACAGATGTGGCTGATGTCGCAGATTACTTCCAAATCGGGAAATTCCTGCATCAGGTCGATGGCCATTTGCCAGCGCGGCACGTTGCGGTACTTGGAATCGCCGTAGGTGGAAAAGCCGCGATGGACAGCGGCCACGCGACGGATGCCAGCTTTGTACAGTCGTTCGATGGCACCGACCCACAGCTTGTAATCGGGATTTACCGGATTTTTGACCAGTACTGGGATATCGGTCCCGGCCATCGCGTCGGCGATCTCCTGCACGGAAAAGGGATTGACCGTGGTGCGGGCACCGATCCAGAACACATCGATGCCGTATTTGAGGCACTCATAGACGTGCTGCGCGTTGGCTACTTCAGTGGTCACTTTCAGTCCCGTCTCTTCCTTGACCCGCTTTAGCCAGCGCAGGCCCGGTACGCCCACGCCCTCAAAAGCACCGGGACGGGTGCGGGGTTTCCAGATGCCGGCGCGATACAGGTCAATACCCTGGGCTTGCAGACCGTGCGCGGTCGCCAGCACTTGTTCTTCGGTCTCGGCACTGCATGGACCAGCGATGAGGATGGGGCGTTTTTTATGGAAAATGGGTTGGAATTGCATAGTTCTTTTTAATTATTTACCACATAGGCCACATAGATCATATAGCACACAGTAGCGGACCACTATTTTTCAAAAAAATTCTATTTCTAAACGGAATACAACTATTTGCCACTTGAGTCACTATTTAAAAAGATCGTAAAGTGCTATATGAACTATGTGTTCTATGTGGTAAATAGTTACCAAAAGTGGTTCAAAGTGGTTCAAGATGATTCAAGAGCGGTTCAATATGGTTTAAAAGGAAAGAACCTTGAATCTGCTGGTTTGTTCGTATTTTTGTCAAAACGTTCGATCATGCCCGCCTCGTCCGCATTTGTCAAAACCGCTTTGGAACAGGTTGATGTTCAACAGATTGTGCAGGAATTGCAAACGGCCCTCGACCGGGAACAGCAAGACCGACAGCATTTTTACGAGATCGTGGAAGAAAACCAAAAGATGGAATTCATCAATGGAAAGATTGTTTTTCAAAGTCCCGTCAAAAAGAGCCACAACACTGCTACGGGCCGCTTGTACCGTTTGGTTTCCGTATTCGCGGACTTACACGACCTAGGCTTTACGGGCATTGAAAAAATCATGGTCTCCCTTACTCGCAACGACTATGAATCGGACATTTATTTCTGGTTAGCCCAGCATGCCAAAGATTTCAGCGACGACCAGATAAAATTTCCCGCGCCCGACTTTGTGGCCGAGGTATTGTCCAAATCTACCGAAAAGACCGATCGCGAGACTAAGCTACAGGATTACGCCAAGCACGGCGTGGCAGAGTATTGGATTGTAGCCCCCAAAACCAAATCAGTGGAGCAATACAAACTCGTGCGGGGCGAATATGAACTTTTTTTTAAGGCATCCGATGGAACAATTAAGAGCTTCACCATTAAGGGCTTGGAAATTCCGGTGGGGGCTATTTTTGAGAAAAAGGCCAATTTGAAGGCGTTGCGGCAGTTGATGCGAGAGTAGGAATATTTAACACTTATCAAGCCTCCACGGTTGCTCCCAGCAGTGCATTTTGCAGACTTGCTAAGTAAACTTCCAACCCGCCCGCCAGTTGGGCCTGAATCAAGGCCGAACCAATAATTGCCACATCCGCCTCTTCCATCACCAGCCGCGCCTGTTCGGGCGTGGAAATGCCAAAACCGATGCCGACCCGGTTATTGGTAGTTGGGGTCTTAATAGTGGCAATAATTTCTTTCAACCGCGGATGCAGACTGAACGTGCTGCCGGTGATCTTGAAATCGGACATCAGATAAAAAAAGTCGAACCCCAGAGCAAGCAATTTTTCCACCCGGGCGTCGGAGACGTTGGCGGCGAGGACCGGGACGAGTTTCAGCGTCGGCTCTGGGGGTAGACTTTCCAAGTTTTTGAGACTTGGAAAGTCTAAATCTGCGGTCAACCCTGCGGCCAGCGGACTATCCACCGGCAAGTCCGGCACGATGAGGTAACGTATGCCCAAAGCCGCCATTTCCCGCCCAAACTTTCCCAGCCCGTAGGCAAAAATCCGGTTGATGTACGACATCACCATAATCTCCTGTTGCGGGTATTGCTCCCGAATGGCGCGGATAGCGGCTAAGCAATCGGCCATACCGACGCGCTGACGATTGACTGCTTCCTGGCAGGCAGCCGTGATGACCGGCCCATCGGCGGTGGGATGCGAAAACGGAATCTGTAGCTCCAGGATTTCGATGCCTGCTTCCACGTATTGGGCGGCAGTGCGAATGCTCTCGGCCAGGGTTGGATAGCCCAGCACTAAGTGGCCCATGACCGGCATTTTTGTGGATTGTTCCATCATTTTCATACGTTTTGTGGTGTTTGTAGCAAATGCCGGGCGTAGGTCTGTAGGCTTTCTTCCTGGAAATGCCGCATGGTGATAAACAAATCCTTCTCGCCGCGCCCGGAAGCGTTGACGACCACAATTTTGTCTTTTGGCAAGGTCGCCGCCAGCTCGAAAGCGTGGGCAAAAGCGTGCGCCGATTCCAGTGCCGGAATGATGCCTTCCATACGGGCCAGCCGTTGCACCGCTGCCAATGCTGCCTCGTTGGAGGCGGTCGCAAACTGTACCCGGCCCTCGTCGGCCAACCAAGCCAGGATGGGGCTTACGCCGCAGTAGTCCAACCCCGCCGATATGGAGTGCGTATCGGCAATATTACCATCGCCATCCTGCAAAAAATAAGAGTGGTAGCCCTCGAAAACGCCTGCTGCCCCCTGCCGGATCTTAGCCGCGTGCTCGCCGGGCCGCTCACCGCGCCCACCGGCTTCCACCCCAATCAATTGCACCTCCTCTTCGTCCAGAAAGTCGTAGAACATCCCCAGTGCATTGGAGCCGCCACCCACGCAGGCCACCAGCACATCGGGCAGGCGGCCGGTAGCGGCCATACACTGTCGACGAATTTCTTCGCCGACCACTTTCTGGAAAAAGGTGTTCATGGCCGGGTAAGGATGCGGACCCACTGCCGAACCGAGCAAATAATACGTCTCTTCGGGATGCGCGACCCAGTCCTTGAAAGCGGCAATGACCGCATCGTTGAGGGTCTGGCTACCGTCTTCCACCGGAATCACCTGTGCACCCAGCAGCTCCATCCAGTACACGTTGGGACGTTGGCGTTCGTAGTCCTTGCGGCCCATATACACTGTGCAATCCAAGCCAAAACGGGCGCAAACCGCAGCTGTAGCGTAGCCATGCTGGCCAGCCCCGGTTTCGGCAATAATGCGCTGCTTGCCCAACTTTTTGGCCAGTAGGGCCTGTCCGATGCAGTGGTTGATCTTGTGGGCACCGGTGTGGTTGAGTCCCTCGTTTTTCAAGAACAACTGTGCCCCGCCAATCTCTGCGCTGAGGCGGGGCAGCGGGGTAAAAGCCGTGCTGCGCCCGGAAAAAGTCCGCAAGGCATGGTGGTAGTCTGCCAGGAACTCCTCATCGGTTTTGATCTGCTCAAAGGCAGCAGCAATCTCTTCCAGGGCTGGCAGCAATACTTCCGGTACAAAACAACCGCCGTAGGGGCCGTAGTAGCCGCTGGTGGAGTCCAATATAGCCTGACAATAGGAAAGTTTCGTCGCGATCATGTGTATTATCGTATCAGTACAGTGATGCAAAGGTAAAGGAGTTTTTCTATTCCATGTACTGCTCCGTATATATTTTTTATTGAGGCGCATTTTCTACACTAACCCACGGCATATAATTTTATGAAGTTGGGCGAACTACACACCTAATATGTATCACAACACGGACAAACTTGTGGAAGATAATATTCCTGCCAATGATGAAAATGATGGAACGGTCCCAAGCCCATACATGGTCGTTTTTTGCCATTTGCGTTGGGAATTTGTCACCCAACGGCCCCAACACCTGATCAGCCGCTTGGCCAAGCATCGCAAAGTGCTTTTCGTGGAAGAACCCATTGGGCATGAGGCACACGAACGCGGTACCGCCCACCTCTATCAGGTTGCCGAAAATATCCAAGTACTCCAGCCCCGCACCGACTATGCGCATCTGGCCGCCGAAATAGCCCCCATTGTGCTGGATTTCCTACAGCGCGAACAATGGGAACAGCCTATTCTCTGGTTTTATTCGGCTGCTTTTGGCGATCTGGCCGACCAAATTCCACACAGCTTGCTGGTGTATGACTGTATGGACGAACTGTCGGCTTTCAAGGGTGCTCCGCAAAGCCTGATTGCCCAAGAAAAAAGGTTATTGGCCGAGGCAGATGTGGTCTTCACGGGCGGTAAATCGCTCTACGAGGCCAAGAAACTGTTGAGCAATCGGGTGCATTGTTACCCCAGTTCGGTGGACAGTGTCCACTTTGAGCAGGCTTTGCGCCCTTCCACGATCGTCCCCGCCGATATGCAAGATATTGCCCACCCCATTGTGGGATACTATGGCGTTATTGACGAACGCATTGATTATGAACTACTTGGCGCAGTGGCTCGCCAAAACCCGGAGGTGTCATTTGTGATGATTGGCCCAGTGGTTAAGGTAGATCCTGCCGATTTGCCGAAGGCTGACAACCTATATTATTTGGGTGGTAAGAGCTACGCAGAATTGCCATCCTATTTAAAAGGGTTCGATGTGGCCATGATGCCTTTTGCGCTAAACGAATCCACGAAATTCATCAGCCCAACCAAGACGCTGGAATATATAGCCGCTCAAAAACCGATCATTTCCACCCCCATCTACGATGTGGTGCGTGATTACGAGCTAGTGATTCCGATTGTGGAAACAGCGGAACAGTTTACCACCGCCTTAGGCAACTTTTTACGGGCAGACGATGTGCAACGGGAAGCACAATTGGGCAAGTATAAGACCATTCTGCAAGCCGTTTCCTGGGACAAAACAGTAGCTTCTATGGAGCGCAATTTGGCCGAAGCATTGGCCATGACCACCTGATTCATATTTTTCACCGATTACTGAAATCAATCGATTTAACAAACACTGTTAAAAATTAACACTATGCAACACTACGATATCGTAATCATTGGTGCCGGTATATCCGGCGCGGTATTAGCAGAACGCTATGCAAAACTGGGTAAAAAAGTACTGATTATTGAAAAGCGCAATCATATAGCGGGCAATTGCTACGATTATTATGATGAGCATGGCGTATTGGTTTCCAAATATGGGGCCCACCTTTTCCATACCAATTTTGAAGACGTTTGGAAGTACGTGAATGGTTTTACCAAATGGTTTGCTTACCAACATAAAGTACTGGCCAAAGTGGACGGCCATTTGGTGCCGGTGCCAGTAAACATTACTACGGTAAACAAGATATTCGGTCTACAACTGCAAAACGAAGTAGAAA
>JAYUXG010000041.1:0-2111 GCA_043753125.1 Saprospirales bacterium
GAGCCAGTATTGATGCTCATGACCGACAACCTGCTGAAAAGCCGCTATTGCATGACCGGCTTATTGCCCGCCATACAACAATTAGTCCGCGAGGATCGGCTATTGCTGGTTATCAGCGACGGTTTAGATGCCGATGGACAGCCCCAGCCGACCCACATTGATCGCATGGTGAATGCCCTGCAGTACATGAACTACTGGCAAAACATCTGGCTCGAGCTCAGCAATACCCACCAGCAAGCCTCGGATGCGGAAAAAGAGGCCATCAACCACGAATTGGACCAAGTGCGGGGCATCGCCAACCAGATGGGTGATTTGATCGCTGCCCTGCGCGATGCTGGCTACAGCACCGAAGCCCAGTTGGAAGCCAATGATTTCGCGCTGTTTTTTCAAAAGTTTGGTCTGTCCGACTGGCACGGCCAATACCGCCGCCTCGCCGCCCTCGACCGGCAAACCACCCAGGCCACCGGAGAAGCCGCGCCCACTGCCGCCACCGAGTTATCCGTATTGACCGGGCCGCTGGCCCCCACCCCGGCGGAGGCCGTCGAAATACCCATACCGACCGAGGCCGAACCTTTGGAGGAGGCCAAGCCAACCATTGTGGTAACGGAAGAAGAGGAAGAAGAAGAAAAAGAGGAAGAGGCCTCGACCCTCGAGTGGCTGTCTGCCGAGCCACATGACCAAATCCCGGAAATACTTGCCGACCACGTTGACACTCTACCAGAGACCGACCAAGAGCGGGCGGAAACGGAGATTACTATCCGCGATGCCTGGTTCTGGCTGGAGCGGGGCCATATTGACCGGGGCTTAGAACTCTTCCAACTGGCTATGGAGCAGTCCCCCGATCACGAAGGCTTGCAGCAACAATACGCACTGGCCCTGGAAAAATACGGCCCGCCGCCCATGGAGGACCCAGCAGAGCAGTCGGAAATACAGTCCACTTTTAGTAATGATACCCAAGCACTAGTGCCTTTCGAGGATGCCTTCGACGACGATCTCGACCTGCCGACCACCGAGCCAAGTGAAGCCCGCTCCTACGAATTGATGGGCGAGATGGCCGTGGAAAAAGGCGACTACCTGTTCGCCAAATACTGCTGGGACCGGGCTGCAGAATTGGACCCTTATTACCCGGACATCTACCGAAAACTCGGCCTGATGACCAGCGAACACCTGCGCGACTATCGCGAGACAGCGGTACATTATCTGCAAAAGGCTTTGGAGGTTCATCCGAACGATGCCGAGGTACACCTGGCCCTGGCCAAGACGAGTGCGCAAAGCGGCCAGCCCGCCCAGGCCGAGGGCTGGTACCAACGGGCCATCTCTATCCAGCCTAGTCTGCGCACCGAGGAATACGACCGGGATTTCTCCGCTGCGCCATCGCTACCGCCACCTTCCCTGCCAGAAAAACCGGTAGAAGAATCCCTGTTTGCAGAGCCAATATCCGCCTACCAGCAGCCTATGCGTACACCGCGCGAGGTACTCACCATACTTATTACTGGTGCTACTTCGGGCATTGGCCGCGCTACAGCAGAGATTTTCGCCCGGCAGGGCCATCGCCTCATCGTCACGGGTCGCCGCCTGGAGCGGTTAGTCATGCTGAAAACGGAGCTCGAAACCGAGCTGGACAGCGATGTGTTGATGCTGCCATTCGATGTGCGCGACCCCGGCGCGGTAGAGGCAGCCCTAACCAATCTGCCGGAAGGCTGGCAAGATGTAGATATTCTGGTGAACAATGCAGGCCTGGCCAAAGGTTTTGCCCCCATCCATGAGGGTGCGCTGGACCACTGGGAAACGATGATCGACACCAACGTAAAAGGCGTGCTCTACGTAACGCGGGCCATATCGCCGGGCATGGTGGCGCGTCGGCGCGGCCACATCATCAACGTCGGCTCTATTGCCGGCAAAGAGGTGTATCCCAACGGCAATGTGTACTGCGCCACCAAATTTGCGGTGGATGCGCTGACGCAGGCCATGCGCCTGGATTTGCACCGGCACAACATCCGGGTCAGCCAGGTCAGCCCCGGCCACGTGGAGGAGACGGAGTTTGCGTTGAACCGCTTTGATGGCGACCCCGAACGGGCGAGGGTATATGATGATTTCCAGCCGTTGCGCGC
>JAYUXG010000042.1:0-5313 GCA_043753125.1 Saprospirales bacterium
GCAATTCCTGCCCCGGCTTATGCCAACAGCTATGATGATGAAGAAGAGGAAGACCTGATAGATGCGGACTCGGACGATGATGAGGAAGACCTATTTGGAGAAGAAGGCATGGAAGGCATTGACGAAGAAGACCTAGACTTGGAGGAAGAAAGCGACTTGGACGGAGACGACAATTGGGAAGATGAGGATGAGGAAGTGGTGCCGGACGATGAGGAAGAGGAAGACGTGTAATTGTCGCGCCCAGCGGCATGGTCCTGCCGTGCTACCAAATATTTCATCTACCAATGTGCAGAAGTGATAGGTTCCGGAAACCTATCACTTCTTGTTATGTACCACTTCCACCTACTTCAACGCCGCCACGATTGCCGCGAAATCATCGGCTTTGAGCGAGGCACCGCCGATCAGGCCACCGTCCACGTCGGGTTGGCGAAAAATATCGGGCGCGTTCTGGGCATTGCAGGAACCACCATAGAGGATGGACGTGTCTTCAGCCACTATTTTACCGTATTTTTTGGCGATCAATACCCGAATAGCGTGGTGCATTTCCTGGGCTTGTTCGCTGCTGGCCGTGCGGCCCGTACCAATGGCCCAAATGGGTTCATAGGCGATTACCACCTTGCGAAAATCCTCCTCATGCAAGTGAAACAGGCTGGCTTTCAATTGTTTGGCCACATACCCCACATGCGTATCCACTTCGCGGATGTGCAGTGGCTCGCCGCAACAGAAGATGGGGCGCAGGCCCTTGGCTAAGGATAAGTTGATCTTTTGGGCCAACATATCATTTTTTTCTTTGAAGTATAGTCGCCGTTCGGAGTGGCCAATGATGACAAATTCTGCGCCCGTGGAAGCGACCATCGCCGCCGACACTTCACCCGTGAAGGCCCCTTGCTCTTCGTAGTGGCAATTCTGGGCGGCCAGATGGAAATACTTCCTGACCTTCAGCATCTTGCCCACTTCCCGCAGGTGCGTATGCGGCGGAGCCACTACCACTAAGCCCTTTGGTTTTTCGGTCTTTTCGAGGATGGCCCTCGTCAATTCCAGCCCTTCCTCCAGGGTTTTGTTCATTTTCCAATTGCCGGCTACTATTTGTTGACGCATATTTTCGTTGAGTTTGAAGTTGATGTAGTAAAAGTGGAGAGGTGGAGAATGTGGAGTACAGCCACTCCACCTGATTTCAAAAAGGCCCGCCAAAAGTAGATATTTTAGTCAAAAACATTGGTGAAAGCCAAACTGTCGGAAAAAAGATTGCAGTTGCGTTATGGCAGTTACATCCAAGTTTTTATACGTAAATGGGTTTGGTGGCGGGCAGAGCGCGGTTTTTTTGACAGAAAAAAACCGTACTCTGCCCGTCACCAAACCCATTCCCCGGTCACTTTATTACTTTTGCCTTTTCATGGCCACCACCGTCTACCAGCGCATTATTTTTGGATTGAAAGTCCGCCAATTCCGCCAGGAACGGGGCTGGAACTTTGAGGAGCTGAGTCGCCAAACCGGTATTTCGGTGTCGTATTTGAACGAGATCGAAAAAGGCAAGAAATACCCACAACCGTCCAACCAAGAGCGGCTGGCCCTGGCCCTGGGCCTGACCCCGGCTTTTCTGGCCTCCCCGGAACTAACCAAACAGTTTGCGCCGCTCGGCGATTTGCTGAAGAGCAATTTCCTGAATGAGCTGCCCCTCGACCTCTTTGGCATCGAGCTCCAGCAAGTGGTCGAAATCATTGCCCGTGCCCCCGACCGGGTGAACGCTTTCATCTCCGCCCTCCTCGAAATCGCCCGCAACTACTCGCTGCGCGACGAAAATTTTTTCTTCGCTGCTCTACGGGCCTACCAAGAGTTGCGCACTAATTATTTTGAGGAAATCGAAACGGAGGCGGATGATTTTGTGCAACGTTTCGGCTTGCCTGCCAATGGCGGCGTACCAGCAGCCCTGCTGGCGGCATTGCTGGAAAAGCAGTTTGGCTATCGTATCGATGAACAGGGGTTGGACCTTCACCCGGAATTGCAGGGCTTGCGCTCCTTATATCAACCCCGAAAAAAGCAATTGCTGCTCAATGGGCGACTGAACGAGCGGCAACGCACTTTCCAACTGGCCAAAGAGCTGGGTTTCAATGTGTTGGAATTGAAGGAACGACCATTGACGTCCAGTTTTCTGCGCATCAATTCTTTCGAGCAAACGCTCAACAATTACAAGGCTGCTTATTTCGCCGTCGCCATTTTGATCAATCGCCAGGCCTTTGTGCGCGACATCCAGGCCTTTTTCAGCCAGCCCACCTGGGACGGCCAATTTCTGCTTGACCTGATGACGAAGTACCAAGCCAGTCCGGAGGTGTTGTTCCAACGGTTCAATTTGCTGACCAAGGAATTTGGCCTCGACAAGGTATTTTTCCTGCGTTTCATCCACGATCTTGACCGCGACGGTTTTGACATGGACAAAGAACTGCACCTCAACCGTCGCCACCAGCCCCATGCCTCGGGCTTGAACGAGCATTATTGCCGACGCTGGCTATCGTTGGCCTTGCTCCGCGATTTGCAAATCCAGCAACAGCACCAGCCCGATACGCCCCTGATGCTGACCGGCATCCAGCGGGAACGTTTCCTGAACACCAACGAGGAATACTTGTGTATTGCAGTGGCCAAGCGCGGGTATCCGACCGTGGGCCGCAATGTGAGCGTCACATTGGGCGTGCTGCTGGATGAACACACTCGACGCACGATCCGTTTCTGGGATGATTCGAACATTGTTCAGCGGATAGTGAACGTCACCTGCGAACGCTGCGCCCTGTCTGACTGCCTCGAGCGTAGCGCGCCGCCCAGCGTAGTGCGCAAACGAGAGGAGCGCAAACGCATCCAGGAACTGGTGGACGAATTAACTGAATTATGAACTATGCTCCTTGTCCAGAATAAACTAGTCAGTGACGATGTTGTCGAGCAGCAATTTGTCTGCAACCTCAGTGCCTGCAAGGGTGCGTGCTGCTGGGAGGGTGATGCCGGGGCACCACTGGAAACAAATGAATTACCGATTTTGATGAGTATTTACGAACGGGTCAAGCCTTTTTTAAGTCCGGCGGGCATCGCTGCTATTGAAGCGCAGGGGACGGCGATCTGGTTTGACAACACCGCAGGCTGGGGGACGCCATTGATCGACAACGGGCCGTGTGCCTACATGGGCTACGATGCACTGGGCATCGCTAAATGCGGCATCGAACAGGCCCATCAGGCAGGGGTTATTGATTTTCTGAAACCGATCTCTTGCCACTTGTACCCCATTCGGGTGGAGCGAAACGAGGAGGTCGGTTTTGAGGCTCTCAATTACGACCGTTGGGATATTTGTTCCGCCGCTTGTACGCTGGGAGACAAATTACAAGTGCCAGTCTATCAGTTCGTTAAAAATGCCTTGGTACGTAAATACGGCGAGGATTTCTATGACGAACTGGATGCGGCGGCGACCTTTATGCGAGAGGGGGGAAATGAGGAATGATAGGTGTTTATATCGTTGATCTACTATGTCTGACTCCATTTTCCCCGTCATTTTGGTACGTGTGGCTGGTTTGCCGCCCCTGTCGCTGGCTGGACCGTGGCCGGATGAAAAAGCGCAAAAAGCGGCTGCCGAACATTTGCAACAAGCCTTCGATGCCGCCCTCCCTACCCTACCCGATTCGCCTTTTCGCACAGCGTTGTATAACGCCCGCAAACGCTTTTTCCAGCACCAAAAAGTGCTAAGCCCGACTTTTGAGCAGCTGTTACTGAGCCACCAAACCACTGGGGAAATAGCACATCTCCTTGATAGTCTGCAAATTTGGGAAAAAACGCAGTTAGAAAATCAGTTGGCCCGCACGGCGGTGGAAACGGCGTTGCTACAGAACTGGCGGAGTATTCAGCAAGCGGCGGAGCAGCCAACCTTTCGCCAGGCCTTGCTTTTTGCCAGCCACGATCTGCTGGCGCGGTTGCCGGTTTTTTGTACCAAACCACCCGAACAGTTTACCGCCAAAGATCGCCAGACAGGGTTGGCGGTGCTGCAATACCTGAACCGGGCAGCACACAAAACCTCGCCGCTCAGCCGCTTCACCACGGTGGCCCTGTGGCGTTGGGAGCAGGACGTGGCCACCATTGACCCAGAGGAACCAGACTTTTTGCAAGGCCCCAAGGCAGTTATTACGCCCAATGTGGCCCTGCTGCCACTGCTGTATGAGGTATTGCTACAAGAGCCAGCCTTTTATCAATCGCTTCGGCTATCGCTCAACCCTTGTATTACGGCCTTGTCGGCTGCTTGGCAAAAAAAAGGACTACAGGAGGAAACTCTTAACTGGCTTTATTTTAGTGGTGAACAGGAAAGTTTTCAGCAAGTGGCTTATCACCCAACGGTCGCTGCGGTCGTCGAAATATGCTTGGTGCACCAGCGGCACATCACTTGGCCCATGTTGCTCGACCAATTGCAAATAATCGTGGAAGGCGATAAATCGGATCTGCAAGCGTTTGTCTTGGAACTGATTGCGTTGGGTCTATTGGCTTGGGAATGGCCCGAACGAGGATTAAATGCCGGGTGGTGCGCCGGTTTGTACAACTACCTCGGCCACTTACCGACCAAGCCGACGATCACCAGCGCAGCAGCACTGCTCCAGTGGCTGCGCACGGCGGCACGTACCCTCCCTTTTCAGTCCATGGCCGGGGCCCAAGAAATTCAAGCACAAACGCTGCGGCAGGTACAAGCCTTTTTGGAAGCATCCGGCAGTACCGCCCCACCCATTCCGCCAGAACAGATTTTTTTGGAGGATGTAGAACAAAGTGCCACGATACACGTGCCGCCGGAGGTAGTTCGGCAATTGACGCAGCAGTTGGCTGACTGCTGGCAACAAAGCGGGCCACACCAACTACCGCCCTTCCGGTCGGCTTTGTTTGCGTTCGCGGCTTCCGAGCTGGCAGTGGGGGAGTCGCGTGCTTTTTTGCCTTTTTGCCAACAGTTTTTGGCCGAAAAAGCCAATTGGGAACGATTGCCACCTGCCGAAGGACCGCCGTGGCCGGGAAAAATGGGGGCTTTATTGCAAATTTTCCAGCAAGAAAACGGCCAATATGGGGCGGTGGTAAACGCCCTGTTTCCCGGCGGCGGAAAATTGCTGGCGCGGTGGCTGCATTTGTTTCCTTCGGAAATACGGGAGCAAATGCAGGTGTGGTTTCCCAGCTCTACCCTCGCCTACCCTTGGCAAGATTGGTCGAATGCCAACTTCCAGCCGCCGTTGGGCCACATTATGTTGGCCGTCCCGGATGGCCGCGTAGTGGGCAAACCGGGCAGCCGCGCCATTTTGCTCGGCGATCTTG
>JAYUXG010000043.1:0-2108 GCA_043753125.1 Saprospirales bacterium
ATCATTGACACCACCATCAAAAACGGACAGTCCGTTTTCCACGCCGTTGCGGCTATCGCTCATATGCCAGCACCGACAAAGGCGGCTGTATAGTTACGAACCCGTTAATTATCTCGAAATTGAAGATTTTGAGCGGATAGTGGATGTTTTACAAAGTATGCGGGCTGATTTTACGGAGGACATTCCTGATTTTGAAACACGTTATGCGGGTATTTTAGAAGGTATTATAGGCCAACTGGATTCGAATTATTTTGGCAAAGAACTTTACAAAGGGGTAGTAAACAAAGCGGTTTGGATGTTCTACTGTTTAAACAAGAATCACCCGTTTTTTAATGGTAATAAGCGAGTAGCCGTTCTTGCATTATACGATTTTTTAAAAAGGAACACGACTGAATTATACCTTGATGAAGGAAACATTCTAAATGATCTTTCCACAATGGCTATCCGCACCGCAGAAAGCAAACCAGAAGAGATAGAAAGAATAAAAAACTACTTGAAGCGAAAAATAAGATCGTTCATTATTGAATTTTAATGCGGAACACCAAACCCTTATTCCCCTTAGCCGTCCGCTCATCATGTCTATTTTGCCCGATGCTTACCACACACTATCTACATTATCCACGGGCGAGTACAAAGACCGTAACAGCAAATTCATCGCCCATGCTTACCCGGTGCAGACCGAGGCGGCGGCGCTAATACATTTGGAAGCCCTGCGCAAAGAGCATTTCAAGGCCCATCACCACTGCTTTGCCTGGCGATTGGGGCCGGATGGTGCGCGCCACCGCGCCAACGACGATGGCGAGCCCAGCGGCACCGCTGGTCGGCCTATCTTGGGCCAGATCGATGCCTTCGGACTGACCGATGTGCTAATTGTGGTGGTGCGCTATTTTGGGGGCACTTTGTTGGGCACTTCCGGCCTCATCCAAGCCTACCGCGAGAGTGCCGCCGAAGCCCTGCGTCAAGGCCAGATTGTGGAAAAAATCGTGCAGGATACATTCGTCTTCCAGTTCGATTACGCCCTCCTGCCAGACGTGATGAACGGGGTGAAAAAACTTGGCCTGAACCTCTTGAGGGAAGAATATGGCGACCGGGGACTGATGGAAATCGCGATCCGCCAAAGCGAAATACAGGTTAAGTTGTTAAAAATGAAGGCCTTGGTCTGGAAGGTCAGCCCGGAAGAGGCAGCCACGCTGGACTGGCCAGCGGGAATGACGGTGCTGGGCATACAGTAGTTGTTGGGTAGGACGACCAATGCGGCATCTACTGTATATTCAACAGGGCTTCGCTCCCTTCCCAAACTTTAACGCCACGCCGTTAATAAAAACCAAACTGTCCCGTTAAACCATTTTTTAATCCGGCAGTCCATAAGCAACAAAGGGCAGTAGGCAAAAAAACAACAGGCAAAAAACCGAGGAGTAAAAGGGCAAGTTTTTAAAAAACATTCCATCTCTTCGATATCCCGCTTGTTGGTTGGTTTTTGCCCATTGCCTTTTTCTTTGCCCATTGCCACCGATTTCCTTCACAGCATCAATTTTCCAAGATGGCATCACTTTCCCCGCTTTTGGGCGTGCTGGGCCGCCGCCAGGCCGCGCATTTGTTGCGGCGCACAAGCTACCGTTTCACCAAGGCCAAGGTGGACGAGCTGGCCGCTTTGACCGCCGCCCAAGCCCTGCCCACATTATTGCAGCAATATCCTGTCCAAGTGGAGCAGCCGCATTATGACGATCCCATTACTATGATGGTCAATGAGAACGCCACCTGGTGCCTGCCTTATGGCATGAGCAGTCCGGTCGAAGAGTTCAAACTACGCCGCTTTGTGGTGGGTTGGTGGCTCAACGAAGCCGCGCATGATTCGGGCATTGGGCATAAAATGAGCTTCTTTTTCCACCAGTACCTCATCACCGACATCCTGTCTTACGGCACGGCGCACTTTTTCGACTACTTGGGGTTGCTACGTTGGGGCGCGTTGGGCAACTTCAAGAAGTTGGCGACTAAAATGGTGACCGACAACTGTATGCTGCGCTACCTGAACAACACCCAGAACGCCAAGCTTAGCCCCAACGAGAATTTCGCCCGCGAGTTCTTTGAGCTGTTCACCATCGGCAAAG
>JAYUXG010000044.1:0-2108 GCA_043753125.1 Saprospirales bacterium
CATGTCCCCGGCATGGGCAAGGACCTGATGATACCCATTGATCAAATCACGTATTGTAAAGCGGCCAACAACCTTACGGAGGTGTACGTGCTGGACGAAAAACGGTACGCCCTTTCCACGGATACGCTGAAAAAGGTAGAGGAAAAACTGCCCGCCCTCCAGTTTTACCGGATACACCGCTCCCAATGTGTCAATCGGGATTATATCAAGGCGATCAGCCGGACTTCCGGTTTGGTGGTCGTGATGAAAGATGGCACTGAACTGGATATTGCCCGGGATAAAGCGGAGGGGTTTTATGAATGGTTGGGGATATGAATTTTAGGCCAAATCAAAAGGTGCAATGGCCCGATTTGGTCGGCATTTATGGGTTAAAACCAGCACCTTGTCGAAATAAACCTATATTTGCCGCGTCATTAGCCACCTTTTTCGCCTGAATTTCCGTTGATGTCCAGAATCTTTGATATAGTATGGCAAAAACAAGAGACGCAGGGTTTGACCGACTGAGTCCTGTCGGCAGGGTGTCCAAGGGAAAAAAAATCTTCTTGGGCATTGGCATCAATGCCTATCAACACTGGAACCACCTGAATAATGCGGTCAGGGATGTAGAAGGGGTGGCTTCGACTTTGCGCCACCGGTACGGTTTCGACCAAGTGACCGTGTTACGGGATGGGGAGGCTACGAAAGCCAAAATAGAACAATTAATTTTCCGACTTACCGACCCGGTGGTGGTGGGTCCTAACGACAGTGTAATGGTCTATTATTCCGGTCATGGACACTTAGACCACAATAAAAGCGGCTACTGGGTGCCGGTCGATGCCGAAAAAGACCAGATTGATACTTACCTGGCCAACTCCCGTATCCGCGAATTGATGGCCCACCTCAAATGTCGGCACGCCCTGTTTGTTTCGGATGCCTGTTTCTCCGGGGCACTCTTTGGTGGACGGTTCCGTGGGCTGGGTGACGAAAAAGGGTCCGGCTCAATAGCCGAAGAATACGAAAAATTCGTCTCGCGCTGGGCATTTTGCGCTGGGCGACACGACAAGAAGGTCTATGATGGCCGACCGGGATGGCACAGTCCTTTTGCCGAGGCCATCCTACGGGAACTGGGGGAAAACGAGCAAAAAAAACTCCATATCGGCCGGTTGGCGGACAGAGTGGCCGAACGTACCCGGGAAATTTATCCGCAGCTGGCCCAGGCCAGTTCGATCCACGACGCGGGGGACGATGGTGGGCAATTTGTGTTTACGCTGAAAGACCCCAAATGGAAATACAAGTGGCCGGATGAATTGATTGTTCCCCGGGTGGAGCGGGTGGTGGGGTGGTTGGGTCGGCGGGCTGTTTTGATGGGGGTGGGGGTAGTGCTGGCTATGGTTTGTGCTTTGGGCATTGGGAGCGACGAAGGGTGGTGGGCAGGAGAAACGACTATTGGCCCCATCCCTACCACGTTAGTCCCTGTGGAGGATACTAGTTCGATGGATGACATTGGGAGTGAAGAGCTGTATAAGGATACGCTTTTAAGTAATAAAGCGGCAATTGTGGAAAAAAAAGCATATAATAATACCCGCAAAACAAAAGCAGGTTCAGTAATAACGGAGGTGGAAGATAAACCCAGTCCTAAGAAAACTGACCCTATGGAAAAGATGCCCGATACTGCAGTGGTAAAGCCTCCTGTTGTTCCTCCGATATGGCGAGAACCGATGGATACAATAATAACCGACATACCTGCTGATGTAGAAATGTGGTTGGAAGATGACGACGGCAAAGAAATCTATCGTGCCGAAAGGATGAAGGGAAAGCTTGTTTTTGTGGTCCCAAAAACCCTGGTTGGCAAACCTGTGAATATAGGTTTTGAAAGAAACAGTATAAAGAGGAGTGACCGGGTGCAGATCAATCGTAAATCTATTAAACTTCCTAAAGCACTGGAAACGCGTTAATCTTAAATTTCACATTGAAATGAAAAATATTGCATCAATAATAACCTCGCTGGTACTGCTGGTCATCGGCACTTCGGCTCTTGACTTGTCTGCACAAAATACTCCAAAGGACAACTCGTTGTTTATAGAAGGAGAGGTGAGATCTCATGAGGGGCTTAACCCTTTGGAAGGGGT
>JAYUXG010000045.1:0-5306 GCA_043753125.1 Saprospirales bacterium
TGGAAATACAGCAGAAAATAAACGGTGGCAAAGATTAAAAAGGGGAGGCTGTTGAAAATCATTGCAAATGAATGTGGACGATGGATTAAATGGGTTCAATGTGATAATAATGGTATTATCTGGGTCTTCCAAACCAAATATCCCGCGCCATTCAGATGAATGCCATCTTCCGTGTACAGCGGCGATAGGTTCCCGGAGGTGTCCGCCAGCGAACTATGGACATCCACAAAAGGCAAGGCATGGTCCTGGGCGATACGGGCGATGCGGGTGTTCAACGCTCTAATTTGTGCGTTTTGAACCCCCACATTTTTCACAGCGTTGTTCACTGGCAAAATGCTCTCCAAAATGAGCTGGGTGGCCGGTAAACGCCCTATAATTTTTTCTACTATTTCGCGGTAGCGGCTTTCGATGTTGGCTAAGGGCTTGCCAAACAGCAAGTCGTTCACTCCAACCAAAAGGAAAATTTGGGTTGGGTGGTGCCGCAGCACCTCGTCCAGCCGCCCGGCCACCCCATCTACATGGTCGCCCACGATGCCCCGGTTCAGGATAGGCAGTTCAGGGCCGAGCAGTTCCCGCCATTCGCACTGCTCCGTCTGGCTGTCGCCTAAAAAGATGATTGCGCCCGGTTGGACTGGTAGTTGTTCGAAGAGTTGTTGCCGATGGTGGTATAAGCCTGCTTCCTTGTGCTGGAAGCGATACAAGGCGTACCGCCAGCCGCCCAATTTGTGCAGGACAAAAGCACCTGCTGTTATAGTCAATACATTGATTAACAAGGAAATAAAGAGCCATTTTTTCATTTTCCCAATGAATTGGCCCCAAAAATACAACCGTATATGTCTTCATGCCTTGCTAAAAATCCCCACCCACCACCGACTCAACGGCTCAAAAGTAGAACCGACCAAAAGGGCCAGCGGCACGTACAGTACCATCTGCCAAACACTGGGTGCGAAAGGCAGCAAATACAAATAGGCCTCCAGCACCAGCACATGGATCAAGTAGAGGGAAAAAGAAAATCCGCTGACCCACAAAAAAAATCGCTTCAACGCTGGCCAATAGAGATCACCCACATAGAACAAAAAGCCCGATAGGGCAGCATAGCCCAGCAGGGCCGGGATGTCGTTGAAAATCCGGCCCACCGTTCCCAATTTTAAGATCATCAGCACCATTACGCCCGTAAAAAACAGCCCAAGCGGCAACAAAGCCCACCAGAATCGAATGCGGAATTCGGAATTCGGAATGCGGAATTCCCTATTCCGCATTCCTTCGGCAATCGTCATCCCCAGCGCAAACTCCCACAGAAATTGCAAACAGCAACTGTTCCAAGTGCGGAATTCGCCTTTGCCAAGTAAGGCAACTATTACCCACCACGTTACCGAAACCGCCAAGGCCAACAGAAAGAACCAGCGCGAATCGCCCATCTGCTGTTGCCATTTTTTCAAAAAAGGAAAAAGCAGATAAAACTGCACGATGGTGCTGATAAACCAAAAATGTCCCCCAAAACTTTCAATATACGGCTCGGAAAACATTTGGTACAGCCCTACGCCCGCCAGCCACGCCCTCCAACGGTCGGGGAAAAGATCGAACCAGAAAGCGGCTAACAGGCTGATGGTCAAGACCAACACATAGGGCAACCACACTTTTGTCAGCCGCCGCCGATAAAATTCGCCGGGCGTGACCACCGCTCGCGACCACGCCAACCCAAAGCCAGAGAGCAGAAAAAAAAGGTGTACCCCCGTGCCTCCAAAGACAATGCCCTGCTGAAACAGCGGCGGCAAGCTTACGTGTTGGAAGGCGTGGTACAAAACGATGGTAAAGATCGCGTAGCCCTTGGCAAAATCCACATAGGCTATCTTTCCGGCGGACGCGCTCACGGCTGGTTTAGGATATCCTCGACGGAGACGTATTTTTTATGCTCCGTGTGCTGGAAGTTTTTGTTGGGGTTGCGCATCCGAAATAGCCCTATGAGCTGTCGCCCGACAAATTTTGGCACCTGCCACAGGGCGGCCCAGATTTGTGGCGGTGCCGCATCCAGCCGCAGGGTCCAAAGGATGTTGAGGGAAAAAATAGCCACGGCTATTACCAGTGCCAGCGACCACATCGGAGTGAGGAACAACCCTACGATGGCCAAGCCAAAGGCAGTAGCCAACTGGATAAACATGGGCAGCACCAGAGTGACAAAACCAAAGTAAAACTGATTCCAACTGCCACGACCCAGGCCACGAAGAAGCAAGCCAACAGAATTAGGCAGGTTTTGGAAGTAGGAAAACAGCCAGCGGCTGCGCTGGGTCGCCACTGCCGCCCCGGTTTCCACCTTTTCGTCGTACACCACCGCTTGGCGGGCGTAAGCTATGCGTTGGTCTTGCCGCAACAGGAAATTTTGCAGGACTTTATCCTCCTGCAACATCTTTTTCCATTGGTTCTGGCCCTGCTGTATTTCCGGGCTATCCAGGTAAGCGCGATAAAAATCCGTACGCGTAGCCATGCCTGAGCCGGAAATGACCGCCGAGCCGCCCAGCAAGTAAGGCACATACCGCTCGAGGTAATTTTTGTAATGTTCCCCCAACGAATCGAGCGCGGCATAGTTAGTATCCAGGTTTTTGGCCTTGCGCTGCCCCTGGATGCACCCGTAGCCCGCGTTGGCGTAGCGATTTATTTCCGCCAAAAACTGGGGGTGCGCCAGATTATCCGCATCGAAGACGACCGTATAATCGTGTGGACGGCGGTACTGCTCCATGGCGTGGATAATGCTCTTTGCTTTTAGGCGCAACGGCGGGGCGGGGCGGAGCAGCACAAAACGCTCGTCATGAATCCCAAAGTCGAAGTCCGGGCATTCATCCGCCACGACATATATAATAAGGTGTGGATGATGTTGGCGAAGCAGCGATTCGATAAGCGGTTTGGCAATGGCACTGTTACGGTAGGCCGTCACGATGCAGGCGTAATCATATTGCCGAACCGTGGTCTCCTTTGTACGCAGGCGTTCGCGCCCAAACAAACGCGATAGCAACACCGTAACAAATGGGTAAACAAGTTGCAACACCGTAACGGCTGCCAAAACGCTGAAGATGCCGTACACAAGGGCCATGACACTGGGGGAATTAAAAGTACTTTACGAGTAGTTATTGGTGTCTGCAATGGGGAAGTAATACTTCTCAAAGAAGTATCACTTCCCCGTTGCAAATGCGGCGGTCGGCTCGGACCAAATGGGGACTGCGCTGTTTTGTCTTTCCCAGCTATTGTCCTTTGCGCCAAAGTTCCAACCAATTCCCTGCCAAAATGCACGCAAGTTGGCCCATTCGCCGCGCAACACCATCAAGATCGTGGTTTTAGGGACCATTATCACCGATAAATAGGCATAAAAAAGCCCCAGTTGCCACCCCCCATGATGGCGCCGCATAAAATAAATCCGGTTGCGGTTCAAATAATAGGTCTTTAGGGCACCCAACGCTTGCACCGTGAGGCTTTCCTTGTGGTACACCATGGCGCGGGGTTCCATCCAGATGGAGTATCCTGCCCGCCGGATGCGCTCGCACCAGTCCAGCTCTTCGTAATAGAGGAAGAAGTCATCGGCCATGGGTCCAACGCGCCCCAGCACCTCGCGGGAAATGAGCATTGCTGCGCCATGCGTGTAAGCGGTGGGTTGTGGCTGCACAAATTGGCCGTTCGCCGCCTCCCCTTGACCGATCGTGCGGTTGCGCGCAGTGATTGGGTGTATGGGCGTCATGCCAGCATATTGCACGATGGGCTGGGGTTGGCCTTCCAACGGGTAGTAGCAAATCAATGGACTGACTATACCGCTGCCGGGCGTATCCCGCAACAAGGCGACCAACCGGGCCAGGCACCCAGTAGTCAACTCAGCGTCGTTATTGATGAAGAAAAAATAACTGCCTGTTGCTTCTCGCAGGCCCAGATTGTTGCCGCCGGCAAAACCCAGATTGCGTTCGCTGCGCACGTACTTTATTTCCGGGTAACGGGCCAGCAGCAGTTTTTGCGGGTCCTCGCGGCTGGCGTTGTCCACCACAATCACTTCCACCTCGGCGTAATCTTGCCGCCGGATACTTTCCAACAGGGCACAGGTTACCGCCGTCTGGTTGTAATTGACGGTAATAATAGAGATAAGCAGATTGGACATCAGCGATCAGACGTTCTCTTTCTGCACCAAGGCATTGAAAGTTTTAAGGATGATGCCCATGTCTGCCAGGAGTGAGTAGTCCTTAGAGTACTTGATGTCCAGAGCAATACGCTCTTCGGCCAGCATATCGGCTTGCCCGCGCTTGGTCACTTGCCACAAACCAGTCAGGCCAGCGGGTGCCAAAAAGCGGGCACTCCACTCATTGCGGGTGAGCATCTCGGCCTCGTAAGCAGGCAGGGGTCGGTTGCCGACCAGCGACATATCGCCGTTCAGGACGTTGATGAGCTGCGGCAGTTCATCAATGCTGTACTTGCGGATGATACGCCCTACACCGGTCACCCGTGGGTCCTGGTGAATCTTTAAAAAAATAGGTGCTGCTGGCCCGCCCTGATACTGGTTCAGGTGTTGCAAACGGCCCAATTGGGAATCGGCATCCGAGCGCATGGAACGGAATTTCAAAAAGTCAAATACGTGATACCCCGCTCCGACGCGCTTGGACCGGTAAAGTATCGGCCCCTTTGATTCCATTTTGATCGCGATGGCGACGATAACCAAGAGCGGAGCGGAGAACAATAGGCCCAGGCTGGCACCGATTACGTCAAATATTCGCTTGGGCAGCGGCACCTTGAACTCGAACTTCTCCGGTTTCATCTGGGCTTGCTCCAGCAGTTTGGTCTTGTTGCGTTCCAAAAACTCGATGCGTGCCTCCAGGGTATGCCATTCCACGGGTATTTTGTAGCAGTCGTCGATCCCGTTTTGGCGCATGAGTGCCGGGTCGATTGCTTCTCCGTCGCTGGCCAAGGCCACAATGGGCGTCCGGAAGAAGACGGAATGTTTCATTATTTGCCGGGCGAAGGCAAAATTATTAACCTTGAGCCAACTCAATTTGCAAAATATGGCAAATGGCGTTGACGTACTCTCCACGCCTTCCAGCCATCGGACTGCCGACTCGCCGGAGTCGGCAATGTGGTATTCGATGGCTTCGGACTGATAAGGAAAATTCAATATATGGGCATCGAAGTCAGCTTCGAAGCCCATAAAAAGCATTGTCCTTGTGGCGAATGTAGATTCTGTAGCGGTGTATTCAAGTTGCATGATTATAAAGAAGCTTTTATTTTTTGTCAAATACTATGGGGGGTACTGTCAAAAAATCTCACCTTCTGCGGGCATGAGG
>JAYUXG010000046.1:0-5293 GCA_043753125.1 Saprospirales bacterium
TTGTCCGATAAAGTTGAAATAACCGGGCCTTCCCACACCAAAACCGTAGGGAACGAGGGCGTTGATCCATTCTATGCCGACTAAATGGACAGACACTATCTATACGTTGGTTCTGCTTATTTGCCCAATCAGTGATATGAAAACCCACTTCTGATAACCTTGGCAACAGTGCCTCCGCTTTTTCCGGCGTTCGCATTTTGATATACAGCTCGGATAATCCGAAAACTGCCTCCGCATGACGATTAGCATCTGGATATGAAATTACGAATTTATATAAATCAACAGCTTCTTCGTAGCAATTTTCTTGGGTAGAGTAAATATTGGCTAAACATACACATAAACCTACCTTCTCTTCACAGAAAATTGAATGCTTACGTTCCTTGTTGATTTCATTCAAAATAATAGATTCGGCCAGATCCCAACAATTTCCATTATGATAAAGATATGCCAACTGTGTTTCAAAATCATCCCTGTAATCGTTTCCATCTTTACTTTTTATTTGATATATTTCTTTTAAAGTGGCAGCCAGCCTATCACAATCGCTCATATTTAAATACAAAATAAGTCCAAGATCCAGATCTTGGACATATTCGGGGTGGTCCTCACCCAAAGTCTCTTTTCGGATAGATTTAAACTCAATAAATATTTTTGAAGCGAGGTTGTACTTTTTTTCATAAAAACAAATAACACCTACTTCATACAGAAAGCTTTGATGTCTTAAACTTGTCTTTCCAAAACTTTTAATAGATAAGTCGTTTGCCAAATCAAAATATTGCTCGCTTTTTTCATTTTGAAGCATCATGTTGACGAATAAACTGTCAATTTTTCTCCGTATCGCCATCGTATCCATCGCCTGCCCCCTACCCAAAAGAGGCAGCAGCAAAAAGCCCAAGAGAAAAAACTGGTTCATAGAAGAGGGAGTGAGTTGGCGAAGCAATTTATGACAGGTAAAAATACGTTTCAATATATAAGCAATAACTTAACGAAGCGTATTTTTGCCCAAGACCGGCAAAAAAGCCATCTGTACCAAGTATCAAATCCAAGTTCACGCCCTCTAATGACAAATGCGCAACCTACAGGCTGGACCGACGAACTCCTCCTCCGCGAAATCCGGGCGGGCGGACACCGTCGTAACATGGCCTGGGAGTACGCCTACAAAGCTTGGCGGGGCTACTACCTTGCTCCGGTGCTGCGTGCCGGTGGCCGGCCGGAGCAGGTGGACGAGGTGCTGAGCCGGGTGGTTATGGATGTCGAGCAACAGGTGCTGAAAGCAGATTTTGAGCTGCGGACAGCCTCGCTACGCACCTACCTCACGGAGGGAGTTATCCGCGCCTGGACCCGGGCACAGGAACAGACCCGCCGCCGCCAAACGGTCGAGCTGGACCCGCAAACCTACCTTACCGGACAGCGCGACAGCGTGGAAGACGACTTTATCCGGCGGGAACAAATAGATGCCTTGCTCGGTCGCCTTGCCCATAAGTGCCGGAAGATACTGACCCTTTTTGCCCTGGGCTATTCCATGCGGGAGATCGCCGACGAACTGGGCTTTAAAAATGAACAAAGTGCCAAGAATGCCAAAGGAGAATGTCACCGCGAACTGCTGGAACTGACCGATGAATTATGACCAACAGCGAAACATTTGAAAAAATAGAGGCCTGGCTGTCGGGCGAACTGCCGGAAGCAGCAGCGCGGGCGTTCGAGGCGCAGATGGCCGCCGATACTGCCTTGGCTACCGAAGTGGAGCGACACCAGCGGGGCCGACAAGCACTCGACCGGCTGGCAGAGCAAAACCTGCAACTGGACTTCGCCCGATGGAGCGAGTCGCTCGACGACCGCCCGCCCGCCCCGTTGGATGCCCCGTCGGCTATCGAAACCCCGACAGCGAAAACGCCGCATGGGTGGTGCTGGCTGATTGGTGCCGCATTGTTGCTGACAGGGATGGCGACGGTCTGGTTTTTGGCCCGACCTGCTCCACAGCCAGAGCAGGATAAAACGCAGGAAACTGTTCCGGTACAACAAGAACCAACTGTCCCTGCCGTGGACACTCCCCCCACCGTACCGCTTGAAAAACAGTTGCCCAATCATAAGAAACCGGAGCCGCCCCAGCCGGCGGATTCCCAACGGCTTATTGCGATAGCAGGCACCCACTTGGTTGATTTCCGGGATGACGTTCTTCGGCAATATGACCGAACCTTGGGAGAAGAAGAAGGAAAAAACCCGTTTTTCACCGCAGGTTTGCAGGACTTTAAAAACAACAACGCTAACGGAGCAAAAAACAACCTCCTGCAAGTGCCCACCACCGATGATCATTTCCCATCTGCTCAAGAAATGCTGGCTTGGCTCTTCCTTCAAGAAAAGAATTACGCCGAGGCGGCGCGGTGCTACGAATCATTTGCCGGGCAAAATGCCGACCCAGCGGTGGACTGGCGATTGGTTCAATTTTACTTAGCGGATTATCAGCACCGAAAAGCTGGTTTTTGGAAGAAAATGCACGAAATACTTGACCCGGCAAATACACACCGTTTTCGGGGAGAGGCTGAAAAATTGAAGCAAACCCTTCAAAAAATCCATATTCTGGAGAAATAGTTTTCCACCTATTTTCCCAACAACCCCCACATCCCCTCCGCCACCATCTTATTCCCCAACTCATTCAGATGCACCCCATCTGTAGTCAAAATGCCTTTTTCGGCATTCGCCGGATTATGTTCCGCTTGGTAGTTGATAAATACCTGCCGTAGATCGCAAAGACCCAGATTGTATTGCTTAGTCAAACCACGAATGAGGTTGGAATAATGGTTCAGTTCGCCATCTAAAGCATTGGAACAATCCGTTTTCTCGCCGATGCAGGCGGGCGTACACAGGATAACCCGGCTGCCACTAGCTTGTATTTTTTTAATCAAGGCCTCATAGAATTTAACAAACTTGTCGGCATCCGTGCCCGTGCCGTAGAGTTTTTTATGCCACACGTCATTTACCCCGACATAGATAAACACCACGTCGGGCTTTTTTTCCAGCACGTCCGTGTCCAGCCGCAGGAAGAGGTCATATACTTTGTTGCCGCCAATGCCCGCGCCGATGAGCTCAAAGTCAGCGGTTTTGTTTTGGGCGTTCAGCATCGTCTGCATTTGGTCGATGTAGCCGCCTGGACGCACCCCCGCCTCGGTGATGCTGTCGCCGAAAAAGAGAACGCGGGTGGGTTTTACGGCTGTTTTAAAGGAGGAAAGAGCAAGGATGCTCAGGAGCAAGCCAATGGATAGATGTTTCATGGGAACTTTTTTAGTCTGGGAGGGAGGTGAATGTTAAAGATGGGAGGATGCAAGGGCTCCATCCAAGGATGAAGTCGTCAATAGGCCACAAGTAAGTAGATTTGCGGACATAAATCCAGCAGCAGCATAAATTTTTCTGCCCGGCTGTAACCCTGTCCCGGAAAGCCGTGTCCATCCCCTTACCAACTGCTTATTGCGTGCCCGATACACATCGGGATGTCGCTGTACTCCATTTGCTTATTTACTTACATGGCCGCCATTCTTTCTGACGAGTCTTTGATCCAGCAAGCCATCGCCGGACACCAAAGTGCCTATGCGATGCTCGTGAAACGCTACGAACAGTACGTTTTCACGCTGGCCCTGCGTTTCGTCAAAAACCGGGAGGACGCCCATGAAGTGGCCCAGGATTGTTTTTTACGGGCTTTTCGGTATTTGCCGGACTTTCGCGGGGAGGCAAAGTTTACGACCTGGCTGTACAAGATCGTGTATTCCACGTCGCTCAACCACCTGCGCAAGGTGAATCCCGACCTGGTATCGCTTGATGACGACAGCCGTCCGGTGCGTTTGCCCAGTGACACGACCCCCAATGCCGCGCACACTCTTGAGCGCGACGACCGCAATGCCGCCCTGCAACGGGCCATCGCGTTGCTGTCGTCCGACGACGCGGGCATCATTACGCTGTTCTACTTATACGAACACAGCCTCGAGGAGATTTGCCAAATGATGGACTTGACGATGACCAATGCCAAGACTAAACTTTGTCGCGCCCGTCAGCGTTTGAAAACTATTCTGGACGAGCGGTTTGCCGGGCAAATGCGTTGAGGAAATTATGATTTATGAGTTATTAACCCTGTTAACCGCCACACCTGACTAAAGAATTTTTGTTATGGAAAATAATTCGATGTTCACCGACGACTTGCTGTGGGATTATGCCGACGGCCTACTGGATGCTGCCGAACACCAACGGGTGATGGAGCGTTTGCAACATGACCCCGAGGCCCAATCCCGCCTGGCAGATATTGTGGCGGAAAAGAAATCTTTTGCCGCCTTGTCCCTGGAAACGCCAAAGTCCGGTTTCGCGGATCGGGTGATGGCGGCCTGGGCAGTGGAACAAATGCAGGCGCAGCCCACATCGTCCCTCCACAAGGGGCGCGATTGGATGATTTTTGCTATCAGTGGCGTATTTGGCCTGTCGCTGTTGTTGCCGCTGGCCATGTTGCTGGTAACCACGTTGCGCGGCGAAGGGCCTGCGCTGCCTACCGACTACACTTTGCCAACAGTGGATTGGGCGTTGGTACTCGCCAACCCCATCGTCTATTACACCCTGGGCTTGGTCCTTACGCTGCTCTCCTTACGTTTGTTGGATAAATATTTGCAGCGCGAAAAAAGTTTGCAATTAGCGTAGTCATTATCAGGCTGGCAAGCAGCGGGCGACCAGACATGAGTCATCCCGAATTTTGGAACAAAGTCGTCCCAGTGGGACGATATCCTTGTAGCAAGTCATCCAGCATCAAATCAGCGTGCCGTAGGTACGCCATTGTGGCGATGAATAGCGTACCTACGGTACGCAGTACGAGTTTTTGAATTATTTTCTGCCAAGATAATAGCCCCTAACGGGGCTATTTCAAAGTTCGGGATGACTCATATCCAGCGTCTAATCGTAACATTACCTATGGAAAAAAATAAAAAGAAGACGCAATTCATCTATCAGCCGGAATATCCGGGCGGACCGAAGGCGATCACCAAGTTTGTTTACGAACAGCTGCGTTACCCGGCTTCTGCTTTGGAGGCAGGGATCGAAGGCACGGTATTGGTAGACTATGACATTGATTATCAAGGTAATGTGATTGCCACGCGGGTGCTACAGGGCATTGGGTACGGCTGCGATGAAGAGGCTTGCCGTCTGGCCCGACTGCTCAAGTTCGATGTACCGACCAATCGGAACATGAAAGTGACTTTTCACCAAAAGATGCGGGTGCAATTCAAAAAGCCGTCTGCTGCACAGACTTTAGCGGATAATCCTGTGG
>JAYUXG010000047.1:0-2097 GCA_043753125.1 Saprospirales bacterium
TCACCCGCGCCCGCACCATCACTTCTTTTTCCTGCTTGCGCACTTCGTCCAGGCGTTCCAGGTCGCGTTCGTGGGCCTTGCGCACCACGCTTTGCAGGCGGGCATCGGGGCGCACCCGTTTGCGCTTCATCTGTAGGCGCACCAGTTCGCCGGAAAGGGTAATACTGCCCACGTCATAGCCGCCGGAAGTGGATTCGACCAGCACCCAGTCGCCCGTCGTGGTGCGGGTGAAGGGCGGGTTTTTGAAAAATTCCTTGCGGGCACCGTTTTTAAAACTGACTTCCACGACATCGAACGGCTTAGGGTCGGCAATGCCCATGGCCGTGATCCAATCGTATGTGTTGTGTCGGTTGCAGCCACCTGTGGCGCAGCCACCATTGCTTTTGCAACCGCCGCCCACCGAATCTTTTCCGGTGGAACAAGAACATCCTATACAGCCCATTTTTTTGGTTGATTAGTTATTGGTTGATTAATTAATCGGTTGGTTTCGAGAGGTTTCGTTACTTGATCGTGCATACCTTACCTTTGTTTTTTATAAACCATATTTTATGCTAATGGTGGGTAGGGTACTCTCCACGGGTGCATTTCAAACTTTCACACTCATTAAACCTCGTAGGTTTTAAAAACCTACGAGGTTTCGGGAAAAGGCGAAGATTTGAAATGCACCCTTCTCTACCTTTCCCCTTAGATCATGCACTTTTCAAGATTTTGTTCAATTGAATGGATGTATCCAGAAACAGGATTTTTGGGTTTGCATTGCGTTCGATGTAGTAGATGTTGTCGTTGAAAATACCCGCCAGTTGGCTGATTTTTTCAATATTGAGCACCCGGCTCATGTTTTGGGCGGTGGCCAGCTCGTCGGCGCGGAGGCGCAGGTTGGTCTGGCCGGTGGCCACCAGGGCCAATAGCTCGCGCAAAAAATGCAGGCCGTATTGCAGGAATTGTTTTTGGTTTTCGCGCCCCAGCTTGGCAAATTCCTCGGTCCAGCGCACCAGCTCCACCGGATGGCCGCGCCAGCATTTGCGCAGCCAGTCGAGCAGTTGCTGCGCATCGTCGTGTTCCGGGTGGTCGGCCACGGAGAGGGCGTGGTGAAAATCGCCGTCGGCCAGAAAGGCGATCTGGCGTGCGCGGGCCGCATCCAGGCCGCGCTGGGCTTGCAGGCCAGCTGTCACTTCCTCATCGGTGAGGGGGTCGGTTTTCACCAGCTGGCAACGGCTCAGAACGGTGTTCAGAATGGCCTCCTGATTCTCGGCGACGAGCAAAAAAATGGTTTGTTCGGGTGGCTCCTCAATCAGTTTGAGCAAGCGGTTGCCTTCCTTACCCAAGTATTCGGGCATCCACATTACCAGTATTTTGTAGCGGCCCTCGAAGGCTTTGAGACTCAATTTCCTAACGATGGCGTTGCATTCCTCTTTGGTGATGTTGCCCTGCTTGTTTTCCGCGCCCAGGCGTTGCAGCCAGGTGTACACGTCCGCATACGGGTTCTCCGCCAGCGATTGCCGCCATGCCTTCAAGTAGTCGGTGCTGACCGCGTTAGTGCCCACAGTCGGGAAAGAAAAGTGGATGTCGGGATGGGTAAATTGCGCGGCTTTGCGACAGGCATTGCAAACGCCACAGGCATCGTCGGTAGCCGATAATTGGGCATTTTCACATTGCAAAAGTTGGGCAAAAGCGAGGGCCAGGGCGAGGTTGCCGCTGCCGGTGGGGCCGAGCATCAACAAAGCATGGGGTACTCGCTCGTGGTGCGCGAGTTGGCGGAGAAAGGATTTCGTCCGCTGTTGTCCAATGATTTGCTCAAAAGTCATGTCGGGTAGAGCGTTTGCGAACACAAACGATCCAAAAACGACCGCCGAAAAACTACGGCTTGCGACCTACAATCAACGATTAGCGTGTACTAAAAAACTCAGCAAAAAAACAATAAAAAACTTTAAGTAGTTGAAAATCAATGCTAAAATCGAAAATCGCAATGGGCAAACGATAATATATTTGAATGATGGAAAGACGGTACGTTGTCGGGATTTTGTGTCCAAAGGCGAAGGTACGCCGGTTTGGCGAAAAACAAAATGTCGTTTGGCTGGTTAAAGCCTACTATGAGAG
>JAYUXG010000048.1:0-5286 GCA_043753125.1 Saprospirales bacterium
CGGCCCGGATACAGCAACGCCAACCGTTGCCGTATGTTTTGCAGGCCAAGTCCCCCCGTCTGCTGGTGGCCAGCCAAGCCGTTCTTTTTGCTGTTATCGACCTGGAAAACCAGTTTTTGATCGTCGGCAGACAGCTGCATTTCGACCCGAAACAAGCCGTCCTGGCCCGGACCACCGTGTTTGAAACAATTCTCGGCGAAGGGCAGCAATAGGAGCGGGGCTACCAGCAAGGCCTCATTTTGCACCGCCACGTCCGTCTTGATGCGCAGGTGGTCGCCATAGCGCAATTGCTCCAAGCCAATATAATTGTTCAGTAGTTGTACTTCTTTTGATAGGGACACTTTATCCATATTGGCACGATAGACCAGGTAATCCAGCAATTCGGTGAGTTTCAAAATGCTGTCGGCGGTCAGGTCCGACTTGATGAGGGCCAGGCTGTAAATATTGTTCAGCGAATTGAACAAGAAATGTGGGTGCAACTGGCCTTTGAGCAACTTGATCTCTGCTTCCGCTTTCGCTTTTATCAATTCCACCTTTGCTTTTTGTTGATTTCGGTAATCGCCGATGATATAGATACAAACTGCCAGCGCGATGATGGCGTAATCACGAATAACGTTAGCCAGTACTTTGGTCACCGGTACTTTATAGTAAATGGGGTGATTTTCCAAGTAGTTTAGCAGTTCCAGCCATTTGATCCGGCCATAAAAGACAAAAACGGCTACTGCCACCAATGATACAATGAACAGGCCCCAGCGTTCGGTTTTCAAAAATCGTGGTACGGCGTACAGGGCAATCACATAGGTCGATATAACCAATACGGGTATCGACAGGAACAGGGAGCGGAAAAAACGCGGATTGTCACTGGTCCGCAGGTGCATCAGGTTGGCGAAGTACTCCGAGACCAGGTAGATGCTCCAAAAAAGTAGATGTACGAATAAGGTTTTTATTAGGATGGAGGGAGATGTCATTTTAAAACAGCCTCTTATCGCAGAATGCCTCGCGTTTTGTCATTTCCGAAAAATCGGAATAGGTGCTGTCGGGAACTGTCCACGCTACGGGTGCGCTGTGAGATGTTCCGCGACGTGGACGGTTTCCGACAGGAGGACAGAAAATAGTGTACACTACTAGGCCACAGACCTATTTAGAAGGTCCAAATAACGAAATTACGTCCTTCCCATCTTCCTAAAATATAGCAACAACCGTTTCTGGTAGAGCAACAACCTATTGCGTCGCCAGCCCGGCAAAGCTGTCGTTGCTATACCTCGTCCTGCCGTTGCTATACTTTCTATATTTCAGGCTAAAAATGCCTATAGGTTTGTGCAAAAATTAGTTCACCAAAACTTTTTAGTCATGAAGAACAACGTAAAGTATCTTTTCTGTCTGTCTGCCCTGTTGCTACTGGCCAGTTCCTTTGTCCGCCAATCCATTGCGGGCCATGACTCCGCTCTTTATGGCGGTGCCTACGTACTGTTCGCCGGCAAATTCGGCGGCGAGATCACCACCCAGGAAATACAAGGCCAAACTGAAATAACCGTGGACGGCTGCGCCAGAGGTTCCCGGATTTTTGAGCTCTCGCTCTCTATTACGAAAAATGGCAAAACGAGTACACTGACTACCACGTCCGGCATTCTGACCAGTGAAATGCGTAGCAAACTGAAAAGCCTGACGAAGGGCGACGAATTTGAATTCCAAAATACCAAGGCCTATTGGGGAGGAAATAGTAAAGACGTAGTACAGGTGCGTGGGAAGAAATTTCTGGTGGTGTAGGGATTGATAAGGGTTGATAAATTGTAGTGTACCCTACATGATCAACCCTTCTCCACTTTTTATAGACCCTTATGACGGGTTACTCACTCATCAAACTGACAAAACAAGCCGCCCCGATCTGGAACTTGGCCTCCCCGGCCTTGACTGCCAGTACATCTCCCTTTTCCATTTCGCAATTTGGGCCGTTACGCTATGCTGACTTTTGCGTGTTCGCTATCGGGTTTTGGCAAAAAGCCAGGTAGTGGTATGGAGATTAGTATACGGCAGTATTCTACTTCCTTTTCATCATTACCCCCTGTGGATACATCTTAAACAATACATAAGTACTTTTCAGTTTCGGCTGCAATTTTTTCTCCACATAAATAAGATCAAAAGGCCTGGAAGTCACCCAGAATAGATTATCGTGACCGGCATTTTGTTCCACTGTGATATTATTCAATCCAAGTGTTTCTTGATAAAATATAGTGGTTGAATAGTACAGCCAGCCCACGCCGTAGTTTATTTTGTTCGTTGCACTGCCTTGTTGATCGGCAAACAGTGCCGCCGCTTTGGTGTTTTCGTCATACGGCCACTCTGAAGCAAAACGAAGGTTGATTTGGCTGCAAAAATTTATGATCAATGCTACCGTGACTAATGTCCATAGTACATTATACCTCGATATAAACCTCGTAGGTTTCAAAAACCTACGAGGTTTAGAAGGGCGTAAATCGATCAAGTATAAAGCCACGACGGATGATAAAAGCGGATAAAGCAGCACGGCAGTACGGCCAATCAGATAATTCGCGCCCAACAAGTAATGTTGCACCACCGTCATCAACATGGTCAGCACCGTCAGGAGGGTAGCGCAGAGTAGGGGTCCCGCATAACTTTCCGTAGGTTGTAAGGTTTCGGACAGGTGCGTACCTTTAAATCGCTTGAAAATAACATAACCTAACAGTAAAAATAAAAACGTAGCCACCACCAATATAATAACTTTCAGCCATGAATAATCAAGGGATGGGTGATATGTAAAACGTTCGACCAACACCCGCCACGTCTCCCAGAAACCTTGCGGGCCATATTCAAATTCTCCTTGGGCGTTTATCCAGCGCAGGGGTTGAAAAATAAGGAGCATAGTAGCCAGAATAGGCAAAATGGGCAGTACTATTAGTCGAAACCATTTGCCAAAAGAAAAACTATTTTTATTTTTTACATAAAAAATAATAGTCACGCTCAGGAAAAAGGCCGCCATCAAATCCAGTAAAACAAAGTTGGATAAAATGCCCGCTCCCAAAGCGCAACCGGCTTTGAATAAATTACCAGGTTCGGGCGTAGTGAGGCGGTGACTGCCAGTCACTGCCTCACTTGATATATATTGCTTTATCCACCGAAAAAAGTAATACAGCGTGGCCATTTCAAAAGCCAGGCTCAACCCATAGCCCCTGGCCAAAGAAAAAAAATCGATTACAAAGTGATTGAGGACAAAAATGCAAAACGTACCGAAAAAAATCCAGGCAGACACTGGTAGCCATAAGCGCAACGTCCGCAGGGCATAAGCCAAAAATATAAATCCCGCCACCACGCTTCCCCACCGCAAGGCCCACTCTTCGGCCCCAAAGAAATAGTGGCCCATCTGCATACATAAAGTATTGAGGATGTGGTTGTTGGCGGCTTGCCAATTGCGTTCACTGAAGAACAGATCCCGGATCGGCTCCTGGATGAGGTTCATGAAACTAGAACTCTCATCGTGGGTGAAACCTACTTTTACGGCCCGGATAGCAATGTATACCAATAGAGCCAAGGCCACTAAAAGGCTGGCCAGAAAGGAAAGTCTTTTTATTGCCAAAGCCGAGGGATTGAGTAGTATGATGGCCAAAGGTTTAAAAAATCCGTGGAAATCCGCATCATCCGTCTCATTTGCGTCCCCATTAAATTTAGATGCGTAGTGGAGCAGGTTTCTCCACAAACCCCTCAAAAATCATAACACTTCACCCCTTTTACATTCCGACTGCTACCACGCTGTTTCTTCGAGCCGCCTCCTTTCTTGCCTTTGTTAAGAGAAAAACCGTTGATCTTCAAGCCCATGTAAAAGTCAGTGCCGGTAAATTTCTCTTGTGTGAAAAAACTGCCCAAGTGGTCGGAACCGAGTACCAAAAAACCGAGCCGGGCGGCCAGGCCCAGGCGCAGCGACTGCCAGTCGTCCAGCACCACCGGCACTGACAGCGAAAACCAACGATGCTCGAAGCGCGGCACCACGGCCAGCGTGTTGGGCCGTTGCAGGCTGTACTTGGAGAACTTTACCCGTTGCGTCAGCAGGGCAGCGACGTAGAAACACGAAGCCACCCGATAATCGAATTGCAAGGACAAAGCACTAGGCAGGCCCATGCTGAATGCCCGCGCCTGTAACGAGCGCGTGGAATCGCCGAGAAAAACACGGCTGGCATCAGCCAAATAGCCTTGCGCATTGTCCGCATTCAAATCGTTGGCAGAGACGGTGATAATGGTATCAATCTCAATACGGTGACGCTCCGTGCCCTGATTGAAATGCACAAAGCCCACATCCACCAGCGAGATGCCCGCCCGCCAGTAGTAGTCTTCCGGCGCGTCGCTGTCGTCGGTAGGCATGGCCCAGGCAACGCCCATATCCAAACCGGGACCGTAGCCGTTCACCTGCGGTCGCGCCGACTGTTGCTGTTCCAAAGCCGATAGGTTGTGGAGGGTCAGCCCATAGTCCCATTGGGCACGGGCAAAAGCAGCCGTATCGTTGCCCACGGGCGTGTAATCGAAAGCACCCTCGATGCGCCCAAAGCCACCTTCCAGGCCCAGCAACAGTTTGGGCGTAATGCCCCAGGCCACCACCACATCGCCATCGCTGTTGCGGTGACTGTAGTGCAGCGCGAGCTCGCCCCAAGCCGCCGCTGTGGGGCCGGTCGGGGCGATGCGCACCGTCTCTCCCCGGCGCAGGTATCCGATGCGGTCGTAGCGTAGCACGGCAGGGATATTATACATCGAAAAGCCGGTGCGCAGGGCCATGGAAAGACCAAACACGTGCTTTTCGCCAATGCGGACGCTGAATGCCGGACCGCTCAACCGCGTTTGGGCCACGCCACGCATCCGGCGGTCAGCCCTGAAGTAGTCCAGCAGAATTACATCGGCGGGTGGCGGGGTTTCGGGACGGTAATCCCTGGCGGAACGGATTTGGTCGGGAGCGCGCAGTATCTTGGGCAGGCTGGTGTTCTGCAAGAACAGGTAATTATTGACCAAAAAAGCATCTGCTGAAAACAGGCTCACCTCCCAACGGTTGGGGTTGAAGGCCGTAGCAGCGGGGTTGATGCCCGCGCCGTAGATGCCCGCGTAGCGTTCGAGGCGCATGCCGAGTTGTTCTTGGGCCGCGAGGGGGAGGGTGGTGGCGCAAATATAGACGCACAACGCGCTGTAGCGGAGCAGGGATGGAAGCATCATAAACGACGGAATTTACGCAGAAACGCAAATCAACGTCGCTGAATTGTCCGCCTGAAAAATGGGGTTAGCGACTGGTCG
>JAYUXG010000049.1:0-5285 GCA_043753125.1 Saprospirales bacterium
TGCTCTCCGCTTCCGTCAGGTCGGTGATGCGGGCCATCGGACGCTTGGGGATTAGCATAGCCTCAAAGGGCCATACTGCCCAAAAAGGCACTAACGCCACAAAGTGTTCATTTTCAAAAAGAACGCGGGCTTGTTGCTCCATTTCTTGGGCCAAATAGTCGGCCAGTAAAGTGCTACCCTGCTCCTGGAAGTACTGCTCTTGATAATGCTGTTTTTTCAGTGGTTCCTCCGGGATGGTGTATTGGGCCCAAATCTGACCGTGCGGGTGCGGGTTGGAGCAGCCCATGATCGCGCCTTTGTTCTCAAAAATCTGTACATAGTTGATATAGGACAGGGTACGCAGGCTGGCGTATTCTTGCTGCCAAAGTGCCACGACCAACTGGACTGCTTCCTCGTCCATCTCCGGGATGGTCAGGTCGTGGCGGGGGGAGAAGCAGACCACTTTGCAAATGCCCGGCTCGGCAGCGGCGCGCAGTAGTCCCTCCGTTTGCTCAGCAGGCGGCACCTCTGGCAACAGCGCGGAAAAATCGTTGGTGAAGGCAAAAACGTCGAGGTAGTTCGGTGTTTTTTCGCCATTTGCGCGCACATTGCCGGGGCAGAGGTAGCAGGTCGGGTCATAGGCCGGGCGGTGTTCCGCAGCCGGTGGCTCTACCTGGCCCTGCCACGGGCGTTTCGCCCGGTGCGGCGATACCAGTACCCACTCGCCGGTGAGCGGATTGTAGCGACGATGCGGAACCTCTGGAAAAAAAGACAACATAACTATGAACTATGAACTATTTTTTGGTATTCAACAAAAAAAATATGATTTATTGAAATTATTTTAGGAACGTGTAAAGAATAACTTGTAAATTTTTACCACCCCGAATGTCATTCCGACGGCAGGAGGAATCTACCCCGGTGCAATTGATAATCAACCACTTGAGCATCCCGATTACTTCAGAACTCCTAACGTCGTAATGACAACTCAGATAAGCAACATTGTGCTAATTTATTGTTCCCTTGTTCCTTACGAATATTAAATGATTTATAATTATATTGAAAGCCCATTGAGATTTTTAATATGGCTTCTATTCCAATGTAAATTTTAATCAAGATATTCGGTATTCAAGCAGCACTTTTTTATAGTTCACACCCCATAGTTTACACTTCATAGTTCATAATTCCTTTTTCCGTTGTCCGCCCCGGTTATCAGGTCGCCGCTGCTTCGGGCGGTTCGATGGCCCACGCAAGGAAGAAGACTTTTTTCGATCGCCGCTGTTGCCACTGCGCGAGCCTTCCCGACGGCCAGCATCATAGGCAGGAGCGGCACCCAAGTGGGCCGGTACGGGCAGTTTCTCGATCTCGCTGCCGATCAGCTGCTCGATCTTTTTAAAACGGAATTGGTCCATCGGGTTGATCAACGTGAGGGCCTCTCCCTTGCGGGCAGCGCGGGCCGTGCGCCCCACGCGGTGTACATAGTCCTCGGCATCGCGGGGTACATCATAATTGATGACCATATCTATGCCATCCACATCAATGCCGCGGCTGACCACATCGGTGGCGACCAGCACGTCGATCTTGCGGTTGCGGAAATCCATCATCACTTGTTCGCGCTGTTCCTGTTCCAGGTCGCTGCTCATCAGCCCGACCGATAGCTGGCGCGCCCGCAGTTTTTGGTAGAGCTGGCTTACCGACTGCTTGGAAGAGCCAAATACGAGGATGCGCTGCCCAATTTTGTCCTGCAACAAATCCACGATCAGGGGCAATTTTTGCCGATCATCCACGAGGTAGGCGCGCTGGGTTACGCCCTCGGCGGGCTTGGACAAGGCGATGCTGACCGTAGCCGGGTCGTTCAACAGCGACTTGGACAGGCGCAGTACGGTGGGCGGCATGGTGGCCGAAAAGAGTAGGCTTTGACGCTTGGGGTTCAGCGTGTCGAATATCTTCAGCAGGTCGGGTTGGAAGCCCATGTCCAGCATCCGGTCAGCCTCGTCGAGCACTAAGAAACGCAGCCGCTTGAAATTGACATAGCCCAGTTGAATATGGGCGATGAGGCGTCCCGGCGTAGCGATAATGATGTCCGCGCCGCCAGTCAGGGCGGTGCGTTCCTGATTAAAACTCTTGCCGTCGCCGCCGCCGTAAACGGCCATAGCCGATACGCCGCTGAAATAGGAATAGGCTTCGATTACTTTCTCGATCTGGATGGCCAGTTCGCGGGTGGGCACCACGATCAGGGCTTGGTTGTAGTTGGCCTCATTCGATTCGATGATTTTGTGGATGATGGGCAGTACGAACGCCGCCGTCTTGCCGGTGCCAGTCTGGGCGACTCCGATTACATCTTTGCCAGCCAGAATGAGGGGAATGGTCTGTGCCTGAATGGGAGTGGCAGTGGTGAAGTTGAGGGCATCAATGCCGTCCAACAGGTCGGGATGGAGACCAAATTCAGAAAAATCCAAGGAGATATGGGTTATATAATGTCGAAAAATGAAATTGCGGCACAAAGATGCAGGTTTTGGGCGAAATAGGTGGAAAAAACTACTTTTGACGCTTCCCTTTCACCAGCCTCATCGCTTCAAAACGACCCCAAAGTGCCTGCGAAGCCGGTGTCTTTTTCATAAAAGGCCATAGCCAGCCCAACTTTATACCCACTACCTTAGATTTGTCACCACAATGTCTGCGTTTGACCCGTCGTTATCATCCTTTCCAATCGATTTGCAAAATACATTTTAAGGGTTATTTTACTTTTAAAATATTGACGATCAATATATTATTATAAATTTTTACCGTCCACCCACCAACCTCCATGTTAAAAACCTCTTATCTGCCCACGCTGCTCCTGCTGCTGGCCAGCCACCTGCTGTCGGCGCAAAACCCGGCCAAAACAACTATTCGAGGCAGCATCACAGACACACTTGGCACCGAAATGGCCTTTGCCACAGTCATGCTGCTTTATCCCAAAGACACTACCCTGGCCAATTTTACCCGCAGCGATGAACACGGTGCTTTTGCCTTCAAAAACGTGCGCAATGTGCCGTATTTGCTCAAGATCTCCTACATTGGCTACCTGCCCTATCAGCAGGCATTGCCAGTATCGGCCGACGAAGTGACGGACTTGAAAGCCGTGCGCATCAAACCAATCTCCACCGAACTGATGGAGGTAGTGATCCGCACCGCCAAGGCACCGCTGCGCATCCACGGTGACACCATCGAGTATGATGCCACCACGTTCAAGGTGCCGCCCGGCTCCACTGTGGAGGATTTGCTGCGTCGGCTGCCCGGCATCGAGGTGGACGCGGACGGCAATATCCGCGCTCAAGGCAAGGATGTGCGACGGGTGTACGTGGACGGCAAGACGTTCTTCGGCGACGACCCGAAAGGGGCCACCAAGAACCTCGGCGCGGAGACCATTTCCAAAGTGCAGGTGTACGACGAGAAGTCGGAACAGGCCAAACTGACCGGCGTGGACGATGGCAAAAAGGAAAAAGCGATGAACCTGGAACTGAAGGACGAGTTTAAAAAGGGCTCGTTCGGCAAGCTGGTAGGCGCGGTGGGCAGCGCAGAGCGTTGGGCAGCGCGTGGCAACTACAACCGCTTCAATGAAAAACAGCAGCTGTCGTTCATTGGTTATGGCAACAACATCAACCAGACGGGCGTGAATTGGGAGGACTATGGGGAGTTTAAGGGCCAAAGTACGTTCAGCGGTTACGACAACGGCGATTTTGGGTTCGGCGGCGGCAACCGCTATTTCAACGTGGGGGACGACGAGGGCCTCAACAACTTTGATGGGCGCGGCTTCACCAATAACTTTGGCGGTGGCTCGAACTACAATTTTGACAACAAAAAAGCGAAGTTCAACCTCAGCTACTTTTACAACGAAACTACCCTCCAACTCGACCAGTTTGGTTACCGCCAAAACTTCCTGCCCGAGGGTTCTTTTTCCAACACCGACACTACCCACCGGGCGGAATTTCGCGGCAGTCACAGCATCGGTACCCGTTTCGAGAAAGATTTGGACTCCAACAACGTATTGATTGTCAAGGCTAATGCCCGGCTGGGCAAGAACACCACCGATTACCAACAGGCACAATTTTTTCTGGACGCCACCGATCAGCCGACCAATCGGCTGGCCCTCGACAACGATAGCCGCCTGAATTCCTGGAAACTGACGAGTGCCGCCATTTTCCGGCACCGCTTTAGGAAAAAAGGGCGTTCCGTCGCCATTAGTGGCGGCTATAACGGCAACCAATCGGACGGCACGGAAAACCTGTTTTCTATCAATCGTTTCTTTGAAGCGCAGTCCTTCAACGAGCAAATCCGCCTGCTCAATGCCAACGACAACCAGACCAGCCAATGGAAAAGCAGCGCGTTATTTACGGAGCCACTGTCGAAAAAATGGTTTTGGGAGACGTTTTACAATTTCAGCCAGACCCAGAACGAGGTGAACCGCCAAACCAATGACCGCACGACCAGCGAGGTGCGCATTGATTCGCTGAGCGTTTTTTATGATCAAGCTACCCTTTACCAGCGCATCGGTTCCGGGATTCGCTATTCGTTTGAAGGCTTGAACGCCTCGGTTGGCCTGGCAGCCCAACAGATTCGCCTGGATGGCCAGTATGCCCGCGACCAAAACCAGCCCGTGCTGGCCGACCCGGTCAGCCGGACGTTTTCCAATCTGACGCCCAACGTGTCGCTGGGCTATGAGTTTGCCAACAACACCAACTTGAATTTTGACTACAGTTACAACATCAATCCGCCCGAGCTCAGCGATCTACAACCAGTACCCAATGTGAACAACCCGGCTTTCCGCATCGAAGGAAATCCAGACCTGCGCCCGGAGCGGATGCACCAGCTCGGGCTGAACTACAGCCATTGGAATCCAGCTACTTTTTCCAACCTCGGCATAGGCGCGGGCTATAGTCAATACGACGAGCAAATCGTTTATAATCAACGGATTGAAATAATCGATAGTATTGGCATACGCACCACTACGCGACCCGACAACGCCAGCGGCGGGCATAATTTCGAGCTGTACTCCTGGTTCAATTTTCCGATTATCAAGACAAAACTCACGGTGAACGGTGGTGCCAATGCCAACCTCGGCCAGACGCCCGCCTTCGTGAACGAGGTGCAGAACGAGACCAACAACAACGGCTATGGCGGTCGGTTGGGCCTGAACCTTACGCCCAGCCAAAAACTGATCGTTGGGTTGTCCGGCCGATTACAATTCACCGACCTGCAATACTCCATTCAACAAGCCCAGAACCAGCACATCCAGAACCACAGCGTGGATGCGTCGGTCAAATGGC
>JAYUXG010000050.1:0-2088 GCA_043753125.1 Saprospirales bacterium
CGTCGTACTTGCGACGAGGCTGTTTCGAATGTATTTTCTTGTCCATAAGCACACAAATTTAAAAGAGTTTTGTGTGCGGAAAAACTAGACACTCTCAGACGACATAGGACACGTTGTTCTCGAGTAAGAAGTCTTTAGAATATCGCCCAAACTTGCCTTTGCTGGTAACCCTGTATTTCCATACTTCCCCGACGAGCAGATAGTAGGTTGTCTTTCCGCTATGCAGGCAGGGATACCACCCGTCGATGGTCGCCATGAGCGCGTACTGCTCCGAGTCGTCAATTTCCTTCAGCCGCTTATCTAACTTGGCTTTGTCTTTCGGCTTCAGCTCGGGCACTTTGCTTTCTCCTACCGGTAGGAAGAGTGCCGCAACTATCAATAAGGCGAGTACCCCAATAAAAAGTAGTGGTAGAGACATTTGATGTTTGGCGTTCGTCCTCTTTATCTGCGGCTTATCGGCTCCCATATACAAAAATTTTCTGGTTCAATTAGCAAATCGCATTAATTGTTCACTTTATCGCAATTTTCATGCAAAAGTAAATTTATTTCTTATTTAAATGGATATTTTGTACCTCCGAAAATTAGATAGCTTCCGTATGCAAACTTTACCAGATATTGCCTGGCACATTGACCACCTCCATCACATTGACCCCATTGACTACAACCTGTCCCGTATTTTTCGTCGGGATTGAACAAATTGGCCACGTTAAAAAGTTATGCTCGTTAAAACCTACGCCGGGGCAGTGCAGGGCGTGGATGCCCAGACCATCGTCATTGAAGTGAGTACTGGCGGTGCGGTGGGCAACACCGACAAGCCGGGGGTCTTCATTGTCGGGCTGCCCGACAAATCGGTGAGCGAAGGCCAATCGCGCCTGGAAGCGGCGTTGAAGAACTCCAACATCCGGCTGCCGCGACTGAAAACCATCATCAATTTTGCACCGGCCGATATTCGCAAGGAAGGCTCTGCGTTCGACCTGCCCATGGCCCTCGGCATGTTGGCCGCTTCGGGCGTAATTCCGGAAGAAAACCTCGACTGCTATTTTATTATGGGCGAACTCTCGCTCGATGGTAGTCTGCGGCCCATCAAAGGGGCCTTATCCATTGCTATCCAGGCCCGCAAAGAGAAGTTCAAGGGTTTCATTTTGCCGAAGGCCAATGCCCGCGAGGCGGCGATCGTCAATGATCTGGACATCTACGGCGTGGAGACTTTGCGCGAGGCCATCGATGTGTTGGCAGGCAACTCGGCCATCCAGCCCGTGGTGGTGAACACCCGCGAAGAATTTGCCAAAAACCTGGACCACTACGACGTGGATTTCGCGGACGTACGCGGCCAGGAAAACATCAAGCGCGCCCTTGAACTGGCTGCTGCCGGGGGCCACAATGTAATCCTGATCGGGCCACCGGGGGCGGGCAAAACCATGTTGGCGCGTCGCCTGCCGACTATTCTGCCGCCGCTGACCCTCCACGAGGCCCTGGATACCACTAAAATCCATTCGGTGGCCGGGATTTTGCCGGAACATACCTCGTTGGTGATGCAACGGCCCTTTCGGGCACCGCACCATACCATCAGCGATGTGGCCCTGGTGGGCGGCGGTTCCAACCCCATGCCCGGCGAGATCAGCCTGGCGCACAATGGGGTGCTATTTCTGGATGAGTTGCCGGAGTTCAAGCGCACCGCGCTGGAAGTGATGCGCCAGCCAATGGAAGAGCGGCGGGTCACCATCAGCCGGGCCAAGGTGAGCGTGGAATATCCGGCCAGTTTTATGCTCATCGCCAGCATGAACCCCTGCCCCTGCGGCTATTATAACCACCCGGAAAAGGACTGCGTGTGCGGACCCGGCGTGGTGAAACGCTACGTGGCCAAAATATCCGGCCCGCTGCTTGACCGTATTGACCTGCACGTAGAGGTGACGCCAGTGAGCTATGACGAGCTGACCACGACGGAAGAACCGAAACTGGCCAGTGCTGAAATCCGGGCCCGGGTGCTGCGCGCCCGCGAAGTGCAGGCCAAACGCTTCCAAGGCTTAAAAGAAGTGTACAGCAATGCCCAGATGCCCAGTCGGATGGTGCGCGAGGTCTGCCAGCTCA
>JAYUXG010000051.1:0-2084 GCA_043753125.1 Saprospirales bacterium
AAAGAAATAGACGCTTTTGGCGAATGCTGTGCCACCGAGGACTTCCGCGAGGGAGCGGCGGCTTTTGTAGAAAAACGCAAGGCAAATTTCACTGGAAAATGACCATTTTTTATGCTCAAACTATTTTCATTACTGCTCCTCTTGACGGCCTGCACCCAGCGTAACGGCGTCCCTGCAAAACAAGATGACTTCGACAACCAAGCTGGTCAGACCCAGGTGTTTGTGTGCAGTCGCGGCTGCTATCAATACTTGGTGAAAGCAAATGGTGTGCTGTATGCACCCGTCAATTTGCCGCCGGAATATCAAGTTGATCAGTCTGCTTTTCTATTCTCCGGAACCTTGCAGGCCGATAGTACCATGATTAACAAACCCGGCTCCGACGACCGACCAGTACCGGATTTCAAGGTACGCAATTTGAAAATCAACAAAGTTCGGCCTAAGTGAGGCGAACCACGTTTCGTTTGTAATTCCCGAAAAATCGGGACAGGCTCTATCAGGAACTGTCTTCCTTCTAAATCCCTCTCCATCAGTACATTCTATAATGACTTACCAACCGATAACTGAAACTGACATCCTCATCATCGGGGCTGGCCCGGTGGGCCTATTTGCCGTCTTCGAGGCGGGTTTATTAAAATTGCGCTGCCACTTGCTGGATGTATTGCCACAACCGGGTGGCCAGCTCACTGAGATTTATCCCAAGAAGCCCATCTATGACATTCCGGGCTACCCCAGCGTGCTGGCCGGCGATCTGGTGCAGCACCTGCTGCACCAGATTGAGCCTTTCCACCCCGGCTTCACCCTTGGCGAACGCGCCGAAAGCGTGGAGCGGGCCGACGATGGCCGGTGGCGGGTACGCACCCATCGCGGCCAAGAGTTCCTCGCCCCGGTCATCTTTATCGCTGGCGGCTTAGGCAGCTTCGAGCCGCGCAAACCGCCCATTGACAACATTGCCCAATTTGAAGACCGGGGTGTGGACTACTTCGTGCGCAATCCCGAGGTGTATCAGGGCAAGCGGGTCGTCATCGCCGGGGGCGGGGATTCGGCACTTGACTGGACGATTTATCTGGCCAACATTGCTGAAGAACTGACGCTCATCCACCGCCGTACCGAGTTTCGGGGTGCCCCTGGTTCGGTGGAAAAGGTGCAGTATCTGGCGGAACACGGTAAAATAAAACTGGTGACCAATTCGCAAGTAGTTGGTTTGCAGGGCAATGGCCAACTCAGCGGCGTACAGGTGGAACATGATACGGAAGGTAGATTTTTGTTGGCCGCCGATCATTTTGTGCCGTTGTTCGGCTTGACCCCCAAGCTGGGTCCACTGGCCAACTGGGGCCTGCAACTGGATAAAAGTGCCATTGAGGTGAACACTACGGACTACGCGACCAACGTGCCCGGCATATTTGCCATCGGCGATATCAACACTTATCCGGGCAAGCTCAAACTCATCCTCTGCGGCTTCCATGAGGCCACGTTGGCCTGCCAGTCGGCTTTCAAGATCGTTCATCCCGATCAAAAACTGTCATTCAAGTATACGACCGTCACCGGCATCGAAGGCTTGGCCCTCACCTCGCCCACATGATCCCCACCATCCATATTACCGTCCTTGACCGGGAAGGCCAACCTCATATTTTGGAGGCTCCCACCGATATGGGCCTGAACCTCATGGAACTGTGTAAAGCCCACGATCTGCCAGTGGAAGGCACCTGTGGCGGCATGGCCCTTTGTGCCTCCTGCCATGTGTATGTGCTGAACAATCGGCCACTGTCCGAGCCTTCCGACGACGAACTGGCTATGCTGGATTCGGCCTTTTTTGTGTCCTCCAATAGTCGTTTGGGCTGCCAATTGCGAATCAGGGAAGAATTGGATGGCCTACTGGTACGTCTAGCTCCCGTGGGAGAATAAAACGTTGATTAACAACCTGTTGTCAATGCTGTATGTCTGCCCATTTGCCCTGCAAAGTCAGTCTCCAAGAATAATCTTACCAAAAATTTACCTGGGTTTAATACAAGGCATTGCCAATAACGAGTAAGTTTGCTGCTCAATATTGCGCATGATAGACGCCCTCATCTCTTCCAAAACGCGAA